>NZ_JBFUMH010000011.1:0-76469 GCF_054049475.1 Microvirga sp. P5_D2
ACGTGGTTCTGAAGGAGGTGGAATCCGCGACCGGCGCGGTCTTCCAGGAGCATGTGGCGCACCCGCACGAAACGCTCTTTTGAGTGTCTACTTTGACGCAAAAAAGCCTATGACTGGCATGATCATGGATTCTCCAGGGCATGGCCTTGGCCTCAAGGCCGGCTCCCATTCTGGAGAACACCGA
Source organism: Microvirga sp. P5_D2 (assembly GCF_054049475.1). Lineage (NCBI taxonomy): Bacteria > Pseudomonadati > Pseudomonadota > Alphaproteobacteria > Hyphomicrobiales > Methylobacteriaceae > Microvirga > Microvirga sp. P5_D2. The sequence goes on from NZ_JBFUMH010000011.1 coordinate 185, forward strand.
TGGAACATAAGCCTGTAGAAACACTGCGTGGCGTTGCTGAGGTTCATGAGTTCAAGCAAGGTTTCCTTTCCCGGCACGAGCGCCTGGAGCGCTGGGCCGAGGTTCTGGAAAGGCAACCGAAACGGCGCCTCCGTTCCCTGGGCGAGATCGAGTTCACTCCCGAAGAAAAGCGGCCGGAACTGAGGTCCGATGAATCACCCATCACGGTGGCGTTCGAGGACCCTGTCCTTCGGGCGGATGGCTTGAGGAGCGACAGGCTCGGGGACGCGATGGAGTTCTTCGATCTCTCGGATCGCGCGGCACACCGCCTTCTCTGCTCCTGCATGAACGGGTGGAGCATGGAAGCCGKAACCACAGCCCGCAAGGTTCGCCGCCTGGCCAATCCCGATCACCGCCTTATGTTGTTCACGGCAGCCGGCCTTCTGACAGCTGCGCCGGCGGTGCTCTACCTATTAATCTGATCCTTCAAGCCGGTTTCGAGCGCTCTCAAAAAAGGCTCGAAACCGGCTTGCCTGTGAATGGAGTTTTTCGTGCAGGACGCGCCTCGCCGCATCATAGGTCTGCCTTGGTATCGCCGCGAGGATTATCCCGCCATCCGCCAAATGATGGCGGATCCGCATGTGCTGGCTCCCGTTTATGATCAATGGCTTGCTGCGGCTGAGAACAACGAATCTGTCGGACGGCAGGCCGGGCTCGAGATCGCGAGGATCATGATCGTGCCGGAAGAGTTCAAGGCTTGGTGTCTCGCACAAGGCGTTGAGCCGGACAGTGCCGCACGCACGAAATACGCCTCGGAACGCACCTCCGCCGAGAGCGCCGGAACCTGAAAGAATCCTAGTTTATACATGCAGAAAGGGCGCCCGCTAGGGCGCCCTTCGGTTTTCACCGCGTGAATGATCAGGTCTTAGCAACGCCGACCGTATCGGCCATCTTGGCGCCCCGAACGCCCAGGGGCTGATGGGCACCCTCGGTCGTATCCTTCACCGTCTGGTGCTCCATCTCGGCATTGATCTCCGCGCCCAGAAGCACAATGATCGTCGAGAGCCAGATCCATGTCATGAAGCCGATGACGGCGCCGAGCGAACCGTAGGTTTCGTTGTAGCTGCCGAAATTCGACACGTACCAGGAAAAGATCATCGACACCGCGAGCCACAGCACGGCCGCCACAACGCCGCCCGGAGTGACCCAGCGCCATTCCGCTTTGTCGCGGCTCGGGCCGAAGCGGTAGATCAGCGACAAGGCGAAGATCACGCCGACAAGCAGGATAGGCCAGCGCGCGATGGCGAGGATCCATTCCGTCTGACTTCCGAGACCCACGAAGTTGAAGATGATGGGCAGGACAATGATGCTGCCGAGCGCGAACAGGATGAAGAGAATAGCCCCGATCGTGAACGATAAAGACATCAGATTCAGCTTGATGAAGCTGCGCTTCTCTTCTTCGTCATTGACGATGTTGAGCGCATCGAAGATGGCCTTCATGCCGGCATTGGCGCTCCAGAGAGAGATCGCGAGGCCGATGATGAAGCCGAAACCCAAGGCTCCTCCACCCTTTGAGGAGATGCGCGCAACCTGCTCGCCGACGATCTCAAGCGCGCCGCTTGGGAGAACGCCCGACATGGTGGTCAGGTGGTCCCGTATCGTGGCAGGGTCGGAGAAGAGGCCGTAGATCGAAACGAGAGCCGCGATGGCTGGGAATACGGCGAGAAGGGCATAATAGGTGACGCCCGCCGCGACGGACATGATCCGGTCTTTGCCGAATTCCTCGTAAGTGCGCCAAAGGATGTCCTTCCACCCCTGTGCGGGAATTTCCGTTGGTGTATCGGCATGGCGACCACGGCCGCTTTCCGTGGCAGCCGCATGGGGATCGGCGTGCTCTTTCTCGGTGAAGCCGGTATCGGGTTTCGAGGCCTGACCGGACCCTTGCCCTGCCGGGCGCTGGGCCGTCCGTGTTGCCGGTAACGGCTGGCGCTCGCCATTGGCGACCAGCCTGACGAGAGCCCAGCCGAGAACCACGGCCCACATGGTCGTCACCGCCGTGGACGATGATGACCTAGATTGCTGAACTGCTGGATTGTCCGCCATGTCCGACCGACCTCATTCATTACGCCAACCGAACAGGCTTGGCTCTTCCGTAAACCTCATAGGGAACAAAGCGGTTCCACGAGGCTCCGATGCGGAAAGAGGCGGTGGGGTAAGACTTTGCGGGCTCCTGTCTCTAACTGCCAGGCTTCGAACTCCGAGAATCTGCCCGGCGCTTTTTATCGCGCCAGACTTTCATGCTCTTGGGGAGGACCGAACCGGCTCGCAATCTCGTTCTGGCGGCGGCGATGGATGATCCAGCCGTCGCTCTCGAGCATGGGTTCAAAGGTCGCTTCGATATAGGATTGGTAGAGGTCTCGGAGCGGGAGATTGTTGATGCCCCATTTCGGAACCATAAGGACCTCAACATCGGCGAACATCCGCTTCGGAGGAATGAAATGCGCCGCGTCGATATTGCGTCCCCAATGGAGCCACGCGCTGCCTCCCCGCGGCGGAACAAGATCGAGGCCTGCGGAGAATGGGTTCGCGAAATCGAGCACGAGCACTTTCCTTGGCATCTCCGGCAGGCGCTCCAATTGTCGTGCTCCTTCTTCGGCACTCGCCAGATAGGCGTGCATCATGGTCCGCTCAGCGGAGAGCCACGGTGAGATGATCCTGATATTGCCGAACTGAGGCAGCTTGAACGCTTCACCTGCGCGGGCGGTGGAGAGCACAGCGTGAAAGCCCAAGGCCGCCAGGTTGTGCAGGAGCGTCGGGAGGATCAGCGCCATCAGAAGGAGCGGTGCGCCATAAGCAAGTGGAGTCGCTGCTTGAGACGGCTGCGCATCCGGCCTTTCGCGCAAAGCCAATGCAACCGCTACGACGGCTCCTGCATGAAGGGTCATGATGCCCCATGGCTGGGCGTTCTGGTTCTGGATGAGAAGGCCGGGGATGGCACAGAAGCCGAAGAATAGGAGATCTCGAAGGCTGCGCGTTCGCCAGACGGCGAGCGCGGCCAGCATGGCGAACACCGTATAATCGGCCAGATGCTTGAGAAAACTGCGCGCGAGATCGGCGATGCTGCGCGAGCCGCTGACGGCACTCGCCACGGCGATATCGTCGATATAAGCCCTTGAGGATTGCCAGACGACCTCGATGGAGAGGCACGCAATAATCGTCAATCCAATTGCGCCAGCGACCCAACGGCGTTGCCGGGAATCGCTCAACATGAAGATGAGAAATGCGAGAGCCACCAAGCCATAGGTGATCTTGGTGTAGAGCATGACCAGCACGAGGATCGCAGCGCAGATCGCGTCCAGCGTATTCTGGCCGGAGCAGGTTCGCACCGGCCTCAGATACATGATGAGGAGCGCGCCCAAAGCCGCCCATCCGATCCTGTTGTAGAACATTCCGAATGAGAGAGCGGTGATGCTCTCGCCCAAATTCTGCGGAACGGCCAGGATCAGCAGAAGAAACAGGCCATAGGGAATGGCGATGATCGGCTGGAGGCGTGTGGCCAGGATATGAGCAATCGGGAGTGCCAGTAGAATGGTTGCCGCAGCCATGCCGAACGGCATCGCACGTCCCATGTCTCCCGTGATCCAGAAGCCTAGCGCGGGAATATAGAATGAGAGCGGCCCGAGAGTCGTGTTGAAATCGCGGTTGGGCACTTGGCCTGCGGCAATGCGCTGAGCGCCATCCAGGAAAATGAAGAGATCGTTGACATAGGATGCAACAACCGTCTGGCCCGGCATCACAAGGAGTGCGGCGAGGATTACGGCGGCAGCCAGAACAATCCTGCGAACAGGCAATGCATCAAGATCGGCCATCATGGCCGTCTCATACGGTCCGGCGAGATGCCGTTTGGCGCCATGAGTCAGTCCCTCTCAGCGGCAGAAGCGGATGCAGATGTGCCTAGAAGCAGCGATGCAAGCAGCGTTCAAAAACCTGCCATGCCGTGAAAGAGGTAGGGCGGCGATAGCGTTAAGTCACTCCTCCGTCATGCATAAGACTGGGCTCGCGTCCTGGGCGGGACCTTGGCAACGGGTAGCTCAAGTCAAACGGCTGCCAGCTCATGAATTCCGCCCGCAGCCGCCAGCCTTGCTGAAGGTGTGGATCTACGCGTGCGGCCAGAGATTCTAGGCACAAACGGCGACCCACGCCACAACGGTCAAGAGAAGTTGCCAATCGGTAAGCAGCGCATCTGTGGGCGATTCACCGCCGTCGAGTTCCTCGACCACGTACCAGTAGCGGAACAGGCCGAACAGAACCAAAGGGATGGTGAGAACAAGGTCGGGTTTCGCCGACATCACGAACATGCTGTAGAACACCAGTGCGCCGGTTGCCGCCATTTCCGCATAACGATCGATGAGCGGCAGGGAATATTTTTCCAGCACGGCCCGCCCATCGACACCGCTCTGTCTCAGTTCCTGACGCCGCTTCACGGCGGCGAGATAGAGGGCGAGGCACAGGGTCGTCACGAGCATCCAGTTGGAAACCGGTACAGAGAGCGCCATGGCGCCAGCATAGACCCGCAGCACGAAGCCGATGGCGATCGTGAAGATGTCCACGACCGGCTGGTGCTTGAGGACGAAGGTATAGGCGATATTCAGCGCCAGATAGACCACGATGACCTGCACGATCTTCGGCTCAAACCACCAGCCTGCCAGAAGGATGGTATAGATCGCTCCGAGCAGCACATAGGCCGTCGACGAGGTCACGATTCCCGCCGCGAGGGGACGGGTTCGGGATCTCTTCGGGTGGAGCCGATCGCGCTCCAAGTCCTTCATGTCATTGACGATGTAGACGGCTGATGCGGCGAGGCAGAACAGTAGGATCGCCAGGAGGGTACGCCCCACGGCCTGCGGTTTAGGAATTCGGCCGAAAAGACCAACGGAGCGGCGACGAAGCTGTTCTTGACCCATTGCTTGGGCCGCATAAGCTTGACCAGCCCAAGCAGTTGCGCTCTCGCCGATGGCCTTTTAAAAGGCTGATCCATTGTTTTCTCGTCCATTATATCGTCACGAGCCATGACCATTGTCGCTTCATGCGCAATGTTTGCGCTGATCGCTACCGTTGCGAATATCGCAGCTCAGGATCTCTTCATTCGCGGTTACCAGGGCCCCTATGACATCTTCCTGTCCGTGGTGCTGGGCACGGGCGTCGGGTTGGTGGTCAAATACATGCTGAATAAGCGGTTCATCTTCCGGTTTCGCCCTAAGAATGCGGCTCATGACGGGAGGACTTTCATCCTCTACACGATCATGGGGCTCGCGACGACCGTGATTTTTTGGGTTTCGAATTCGGGTTCCATCTCATGTCGGAGCACAAGGGCATCCGTTATTTGGGGGAGCCATCGGCCTCGCGATTGGCTACTGGATCAAGTACCACCTGGACAAGCGCTACGTCTTCCGTTCGGAGCTCGCATGAGGGGAGCATCCACCAAGGTTCGCGCCTGGGGCAATCTCGCTGCTCCTGAGCAGCGCGTCGTCGAGCTGCCGCGGCATAGAGCTATCCAGGCTGCACTGGCCGAGCAGGGGCCAGGCATTGCCTATGGAATGGGGCGCAGCTACGGCGACGTGGGCCTCAACCCCAACGGCACTCTTTGGAAGACGACGGGTCTGGACCGCTTCATCAGTTTCGATGAAGCCGAGGGCAGGCTCATCTGCGAGGCAGGCGTCCTTCTGCGGGATATCCAGCGGGTCATGATGCCGCGCGGATGGGCTCTGCCAGTGACACCGGGCACCCAGCTCGTCACGGTGGGCGGCGCCATCGCCAACGACGTTCATGGCAAGAACCATACGATGCAGGGCTCGTTCGGCAATCACGTGCGCCGGTTCACCTTGGCTCGCAGCGATGGCGAACTCATTGATTGCAGTCCCGATCTTCAGCCTAATTGGTTTGCCACCACCGTCGGAGGCTTGGGGCTTACGGGCGTGATCGTCGAAGCCGAGCTTCAGCTTGTTCGCGTGCCGGGTCCCTGGCTCGCTGCCGATGCCGTTCCTTATGGACGCCTCGACGAGTTCTTCCGCCTCACGCAGGAATCGCTTGCCGATTGGGAGCACACGGTCGCCTGGTTCGACTGCCTGTCCGGCGATGGTGGACGCGGCATCTTTCTGCGCGCCAATCCCACAAATGCCCGCAATCGGGCCGAGCCACGCCCGCGCAAGCTCGCGATGCCGATTACCCCGCCGCTCTCTCTGGTCAACAGACTTTCCCTCAAGCCCTTCAACACGGCCTATTACCACCTCAACAGGCTAAAGGCAGGCCGTCGCATCGAGCATTACGAGCACTTCTTCTACCCGCTCGACAACGTCCAGAACTGGAACCGCATGTATGGCCCCAAGGGCTTCTACCAGTATCAATGCGTCGTACCGCGCGAGACGCGTTGAGGGCGATGCTGGCGGAAATCGCCCGTTCCGGAGAGGGCTCATTCCTGGCCGTGCTGAAGACATTCGGCGACAGGCAGCCAGCGGGGATGATGAGCTTTCCGATGCCGGGAACGACGCTTGCGCTCGACTTCCCCAACAACGGCGCCCGCACCGGCCAGCTCTTCGAAAGGCTGGACAACGTTCTGCGCGAAGCGGGCGGGCGGATCTACCCCGCGAAGGACGCGCGCATGCCGTGCGATCTTTTCGAGGCGGGCTATCCCAACCTAAAACAATTTGTCACCTATCGCGATCCGGGCATCAGCTCCGGCATGTCGCGACGTCTTCTAGGAAGCTGACTTGAGCAAGAACAAGATCGTTATCGTGGGCGCCACTTCGGCGATTGCCGAGCATTGCCCGCCTTTGGGTGACCAACAAATCCGCCGACCTCGTTCTCGTCGGGAGCGATGCGGCGCGCATGGAGCCCATCGCGGCGGATCTTCGCGTGCGCAGCCCCGATACGGATATTCGCGTGCTGCAGGCGGATTTCCACGACCCCAAAGCCATTCAGGAAACGGTTGCTTCCACCGCAGCGGATGGCCCAATCGATATCGCGCTGATCGCGCATGGCTCTCTGCCCGATCAAGGCGCATGCCAGACCGATCTGGAGAAGAACCGTGACGCGCTCGCCATCAATGCGGTTTCTCCCGTGCTCTACGCCGAGGCCTTTGCTTCACACATGGAGAAAGCCGGTTCCGGTGTGATCGGCATCATCGGTTCCGTCGCAGGGGATCGCGGCCGTAAGAGCAACTATGTCTATGGCGCCGCCAAGGGACTGGTCACCTGCTATGCGCAAGGCATGCAGCATCGCTTTGCGGGCAGCGGCGTGTCCATCGTGCTAATCAAGCCCGGCCCGACGGATACGCCGATGACTGCGCAGATGAAAGCCAAGGGCGTCAAGCTCGCCTCGGTGGAAGGCGTGGCGCAGAACATCGTGGACGGCATGGCACGCCGACAGGCCGTCGTTTACGCGCCAGGACAATGGCGCCTGATCATGCTCGTAATCCGACTTCTGCCATCCTTCATCTTCAACAAGATGAATATCTGATCCTGCCTTTCAATCGCCGACGACGGTCAGAACAGTTGCGCGGCCCGTCATCCATGCGCGATGGCATGGAAGAAGCTTCCCGTCGTCAACCCGACGCGATGGCCGGCCGTGCCGAGATCATTGCCTTCAGCATCCGTAATGGTAGCGAAAGCCGTTTCGCGGCTGTTGTCGCTATGGGTAACGGAAGCATAATGGAATTCGTGGCCGACGAGTCGTTGGCCGGCGGGCCCGAGCGCTCCCTGATGAAGCAAGTGCGCCACCCTGTAGCCAAGATGCAGCTTGCGCTTGGCATAGCTCGTGCTCACCGGCAGAAGCCCGGCCATTCTGTGTGCCTGCCCGTTGCCGTCCTCGAGGGTCTCACCCAGCACCATGTACCCGCCGCATTCCCCGTGGATCGAGCGGGTTTGCGCGAAGGCGCGCAAACCGTCGAGAAACCGCCGAGAGTCAGCAATGCGGGCCGCGTGAAGTTCGGGATATCCGCCCGGTAGCCAGCAACTGTCGCACTGCTCCGGCGGAGGCTCATTCGCGAGGGGCGAGAATGTCACGACTTCCGCTCCCGCATCGCGCCAGCTCGCGAGCACATGAGGATAGATGAACGAGAAGGCTCGGTCCGATGCCAATGCGATTCGCTGTCCGGGAGGATTCAAAGCGGCGCCAGATGCAGTCTCGCCCGTATTCGTCGGACGCCCCAGCGTGAGCAGCCGGTCGATATCGACGGATGCTTCGATGGCATCGGCAAGACGTTCCAGTCGCTGATCCAGCTTATCGGTCTCGCCTGCCTGCACGAGGCCGAGATGGCGCTCCGGCAATGCAAGCTCGTTGCTACGCATCAAAGCGCCGAGAACCGGCATGCCGATGCGCGCCATGCCATCCTCGACGAGCCTGCGGTGCCGCTCGCTCGCGACCTTGTTCAGGATCACGCCGGCAACCTCGATGCGAGGATCGAACCGTGCACAGCCCAGCGCCACGGCGGCGGCGGATTGCGCATGGCCCGATACGTCGAGGACGAGCACGACGGGCCAACCGAAGAGGGCTGCCATATCGGCGCTCGCTCCGGTGCGTCCGGTTTCCTGCCTGATGCCGTCGAACAGGCCCATGGACCCTTCGGCGATGACGATATCCGCTTGGCCTGCGGTTCGAACTGCGAGCGCATGCAGGAGCGGCTTTCCCATCGCGAAGCTGTCGAAGTTGAAGCTCGGTGCGCCGGTCGCCGCCGCATGAAAAGCCGGGTCGATGTAATCGGGTCCGCATTTGGCGCCCCGAACCTGCAAACCGCGCCGTGCAAGCGCCCGCTGGAGGCCCAGCACGATGGTGGTCTTGCCGGAGCCGGACCTCGGCGCTGCGATCAGAAGGCCGGGAGCGAGCGTCATTGCGCGGCCTCGGCGCCATAGGTCAGAAGGTGGTTCTGAATCGCGGCGCGGAATGTCGCGATGGCGCCGATGGCGACAATGGTCGGCGAACGAATTGCTCCTTCCGACGCCAGTCGCGGCAGATCTGCAAGTGTTGCCTCCACCACATCCTCTCGCGACGTCGTTACCCCATGCACGGCGAGAGCCGGCGTCGATCCTGGCAATCCGCCCTCGATCAGCTCTGCGACGATGTCCGGCAGGTTCGTGACCGCCATGTAGAGCACGATAGGCACGCCCGTGCGCGCCAATGCCGCCCACTCGGCCTGTTGGTTTGGTGCGCGATGGCCTGTTGCGAGAATGACAGCATGGTTGGTCGAACGCATGGTCGCCGGAATACCGTGGATGGCAAGCGATGCCAGCCCGCTCGACACGCCGGGAACGATACGAAATGGAATGCCGGCTTCGGCCAAGGCCAGCGCCTCTTCCCCGCCACGTCCGAAAATGAACGGATCGCCGCCTTTGAGGCGTAGAACCCGATGGCCGTCGCGCGCCAGCGCAATCAGCCGCTCGCAGATATCCTTCTGCGCCGCCGAGGGCTGCCCGCCGCGCTTGCCCGCATATTCGAGAATGACATCCTCGCGGGTCAGGGACAGGATTCCCGGTTCGACAAGGGCATCGTAGACGACCACATCGGCGGCCTTCAAAGCATTCAAGGCATGGATAGTGAGGAGACCCGGATCACCCGGGCCTGCACCGACAAGCCAGACCGTGCCGGGCGTGAAATCGGGAGAGAGAGCGGCAAGAGACGTCATGCGCGCCACCATGCGTGAGCATGAGAAGAATGAAACCCGCCGCTTCGTTGCGCCACGATTGGACTGGTGGTGCCTGCAATCAAACACATCATCGCCTGGTCTCACCTGCGCTGGGGCGAAAACGTCTGTCGTAATCCGTAGAGTAGAGCGCACTGTTGCGAAAATCCTTTGCCGCGAGCGTCTTGCCGACCAGGATCAGCGCGGTGCGCTCCAGCTTCTCGGCATGCACCATGGCAGCGAGCGTACCGAGCGTGCCTTTGATCACGCGCTCATCCGGCCATGACGCGCGCCAGATCACCGCTGCCGGACAATCGGCTCCATAAGAGGGCAGCAATTCATCGATCACCTTCTCGATCACATGGATCGAGAGATGGATGGCGAGTGTCGCTTTCGTCTGCGCGAAGATTGCAAGCTGCTCCGTCTCCGGCACCGCCGAGGCACGGCCCGAGGTGCGGGTGAGAACCACCGATTGGCCGACCTCCGGCACCGTCAGCTCACGCCCAAGCGCAGCGGCTGCGGCCGCGAAAGCGGGAACGCCGGGCGTAATCGTGTATGGAATGCCGAGCGCGTCGAGCCGCCTGATCTGCTCACCCATGGCACTCCAGATCGACAAATCGCCGGAATGCAAACGCGCGACATCCTCAGCCCTCTCATGAGCGCGCGCATATTCCGCCGTGATCGCGTCGAGATCGAGAGGTGCCGTGTCGACGAGGCGCGCGTCGGACGGGCACCAGGAAAGAATTTCAGGCGGCACGATGGAACCGGCATAGAGGCAGACAGGACAACGCTCGACGAGATTGCGTCCGCGCACGGTAATCAGGTCGGCGGCTCCGGGGCCTGCGCCTATGAAATGGACAGTCATGAATTCGTCTCCCTCTGCGCGAGGGCGCATGTAACAGAGCTTGAGGCGATGCGCTCCAGGATAAGGCTTGCCTCAGGGCCTCCTGCCGCGAGAGCTGCAGCTTCGGCAACCGATCCGACGCCATGCGCCGCCAGCGAGCGGGCGGAATGCGTGCTCATGCGAGGGGAAGCTGCGTTTAAGGCCGCACYGTCGATGGCTATCGCGCTGACCGCAAGGCGGCGCGCGGCTTCCTCGAAGGCGGGAAGAGCCGCAAGTGCGTCGATTGTCGCCAACTGGTTCAAGGCGTCATCGGGCAACCCGGCATAAATCACCGCCTGCTCCACGAGCGCTACGATCTCATCGGCGGTTGCGCTGCGCTTTAAACCCACTCCGGCCACGATCATGGCTTTGTCACCACCCATTGCGTGACAGGCATCGCCGCCCGCCAGCCATGCATGTCGCCAACACGGTCCAGGCGCGAGAACGCCAGGCGCCGCATAGCGCCCCCATGACGTGCGTGGAGTGTTCCAAGCAATGTCTCGGTCTCAAGCGTCACGGCATTGATGAGGAGACGCCCGGCCGGCTTGAGAGCGTCCCMTGCAGCGTCGAACACGCCGGATTCAGAAGCGCCGCCGCCGATGAACACCGCATCCGGCGGCGGGAGATCCACGAGTGCTTCGGGAGCGCGACCGATCCTGACATTCATGGCCGTTGCGCCAAGCTCGGTTGCGTTGCGCCGCGCCCGTTCGGCCCGCTCCTGTCGCTCTTCAATGCCGATACAGCGATTTCGCGGATGACGCAGGCACCACTCGATTCCGATGGAGCCCGCACCGGCGCCGATATCCCACAGCAACTCGCCTGCCTTCGGTGCAAGAGCGGCCAGCGTCAAGGCGCGAATCTCCGCTTTCGTAAGCTGACCGTCATTCTCGAACCACGCATCGAGGAGACCGGGGGCGAGGGTGACGATCCGGGCATCGTTCGCCGCCACAACCTCGATTGCCACGGTGTTGAGCTGGTCGATCTCTGCGAGATCGAAATCGGCGGCTGTCGTGCTACGGATGCGCTCGCGCGACCCGCCCATGGCTTCGAGCACGGTGATCGTCGAGGCTCCGAACCCTCGCGCTTTCAGGATTGCTGCGAGCTTTCCCGGCGTGGAGCCGTCCCACGATAGAGCCAGGATACGCGCGCCGGGTTGCAGATACGGAACGATGCGCTCCAGTGCCCGGCCATGCAGGCTCACGCAATCGCAATCGGGCAGTGACCAGCCCATGCGCGCGGCGGCGAGGCTGAAGGCTGAAGGCTGCGGGAAGCTGATGATTTCATCGGGGGGTATCAAGCGGGCTAGTTCCGCGCCGACGCCATAATGGAAAGGATCGCCTGTCGCGAGGACGCATGTCGAATGCCCCCGGCGGTTCAGAATCATGGCGTACCCGTCCGAAAAGGGAATCGGCCATGTGTGCGTCTGTGCGGTAGCGGGCGCCGCAAGGTCCAGATGGCGCGCGCCGCCGATCACGAATTCCGCGCCGTCGAGGGCGGTAAGCGCTGCGGCCGACAGGCCCGCGCGCCCATCCTCGCCGATGCCGATGATGGTCAGCCAGGGGCGCTTCACTGAGACGCTCGACTTCAACTCAGAATTCGGAGAAAAGAGGCTCATGCGCATTCTCCTTCTGGGCGGCACGACTGAAGCCTCCTCGCTCGCGGCGCGGCTTGCAGGTCGGTCCGCGTTTAGCCCGCTTCTGTCCCTGGCCGGTCGCACCAGCGACCCTCGCCCTCTGCCGATTCCAACCCGCATCGGCGGTTTCGGCGGTGTGGAGGGACTCATCCGTTTCCTGCACGATGAGCGCATCGAAGCGGTCGTCGATGCAACCCATCCCTTTGCCGCGATCATGTCGCACAATACTGCTGAGGCCTGCGCGAAGACCGGTGTGCCGCTGCTCGCCCTGCGCCGTGCGCCTTGGGCGAGGCAGGACGGCGATCGCTGGATCGATGTTCCGTCCATGGACGCAGCGGTTCAGGCTCTTGGTCAGCGGCCCTGCCGCGCTTTCCTCACCATTGGGCGTCTCGAACTCCCGCCCTTCGCGGCTGCCCCGCAGCACACTTATTGGGTCCGAACCATCGAGCCCGTCGGCGATGCGCTGCCTGTTCCGAACGTCATCGCCATTCGCGACCGCGCGCCGTTCAGCGAGGCAGCTGAGGGCGCGCTGATGGAGCGTGAACGCATTGATGTGCTGGTGACCAAGAACTCCGGCGGCGATGCGACTTATCCGAAGATTTCCGCCGCGCGCGCCCTGGGTCTGCCGGTCATCATGATCTCGCGTCCCGAAACACCTCGGAATGTCGAGGAGGTCACGACCGCCGATGCTGCTCTCGAATGGCTCGAAGGACATCACGGGCGCACTCCGTAGAAACGGGGCGTATAGACATAAGGTGCTTCGTTCCCGGGCCGTTCGATCAGGCGTGTCGTGCTGGCGCCGATGATCACCATCGTAGACATGTCGGCCATGGAAGCCTCCACGTCGGCAAGTGGGAGAATCCTGATGCTCTCATCAGGCCGTCCTACGGCGCGCGCGAGAATGATCGGTGTATCCTGACTGCGAATTTCGGAAACGATCTTCAGGGCCGCGCCGAGCTGCCATGGTCGCGCGGAGGAGATGGGATTGTAGAGCGCCACCGCGAAATCGGCCTCGACGGCCGCTCTCAACCGCTTCTCAACGATGTCCCAAGGCTTGAGATTATCGGACAGCGACATGGCGCAGAAATCTCCGCCCAGCGGCGCACCCACGCGGGCCGCCGCCGCGAGCATGGCGGTGATGCCGGGCTCTACGCGGATGTCGAGTTCGCGCCAAGCCGGATCGCCGTTCTCAATCGCTTCGAAGACCGCTGCCGCCATCGCGAACACACCGGGATCACCGCCGGAGACAACGGCAACGCGGGCGCCTTTCTCTGCAAGGTCAAGCGCGAAACGCGCGCGATCGAGTTCGACACGATTGTCAGAGCCATGGCGGCGCTGTCCGGGGCGCTCGCCTATGCGATCAACATAAGGACCATAGCCGATGAGATCGGTGGCGGAGGTGAGCGCTTCGGAGGCAGCCGGTGTAAGCCAGCGCGGATCGCCGGGGCCAAGGCCCACGATGGTGACGCGGCCGGTCATACGCGTCTTCCTTGGCCGGGCACGATGATGAGGGAAAAGTAGGGAGCGTCCATCTCATCTGGCAGTTCAGGCAGCGGGATAATCTTCTCCTCCGCCATGGTGGCGCGCTCCACATAGATGGCGCGCTCCAGAAGTCCGGCGCTTGCAAGCGCCGCGCGCACCTTCGGCAGGTTGCGTCCTAATTTCATCACCACGGCGGCATCGGTGCCGGAGAGGCGGCGCGTCAGCTCGGCTTCAGGCAATGTTCCTGGCACGACGGTGAGCACGTCATCGCCCCAGGTAATCGGCGCGCCGGCGCGGGTCCAGGCGCCCGACATGCTGGACACGGCAGGCACGACTTCCGTCGGTACTTTGTCCTTGAGGCGCCACCATAGGTGCATGAACGAACCGTAGAAGAAGGGGTCGCCTTCGCACAGCACCGCGACCGTGCGACCGGCCTCGACCTCGGCAAGAAGCTGCGACGCGGCTGCCTCGTAGAAGGGATTGAGTGCGGCGGCATAATCCGGGTGATCGGCTGGGATTTCCGTGGTGACCGGATAGGCCAGAGCAATCTCACGCTCCGGGTTCATGCCGACGATGGCATCTGCGATCGTGCGGGCATTGCCGCGTCTGCCGTGCTTGCAGAAATGGACGAGCCGATCTGCCGTCTCCAGCATCTTGCGGGCGCGCACGGTCATGTAATCCGGGTCGCCGGGGCCCAGTCCCAATCCATAGAGGCGAATCGTGTTCTCGGTCATGCCTGCCTCACTCGACCGGATTGGCAAGGGCATTGACCGCCGCAGCCGCCATCGCGCTCCCGCCGCGTCGTCCGTGAACGACGAGGTGCGGCACGCGTCCGTCGCGGGCAAGAGCCTCTTTCGATTCCGCCGCACCGATGAAGCCGACGGGAATGCCGATCACGGCGGCAGGCTTCGGCGCACCGGTATCGAGCATTTCGAGAAGGTGGAACAGCGCAGTCGGTGCATTGCCGAACACCACGAGCGCGCCATCCAGATGCTCGCGCCACAATTCCATGGCGGCGGCCGAGCGCGTGTTGCCGAGTTCCACTGCAAGCGCCAGGACGCGGGGATCGTCGAGGGTGCAGATAACTTCGTTGTTCGCGGGCAGCCTCGCGCGGGTGATGCCGTTCGCCACCATCTTGGCATCGCACAGAATCGGCGCGCCACGCCTGAGCGCATCTTCCGCAGCTTCAGCGAATTCAGGCGAGAGATCGACATCCTTCGGCAGGTCCGTCATGCCGCATGCATGGATCATACGAACAATGACGCGTTCGGCCGTGCCGGAAAATCGGGATAGATCCGCCTCGTTGCGGATGATCGCGAACGAGCGGCGATAGATCTCTGCACCTTCGCGGATGTAGTCGCGGGCATTGCTCATCGCGCATTCTCTGAGAACGCACGGTGCAAATCCTCCGGAGAGGTAAAAGGTGATAATCGATTCATGATTTCTTCGACGGATAAATGAAGGGAGGGTACATCGCGAGAGCAGCCCTGGTGCACGATGTCATAGCGTCCATCGGCTCGCCCGACCAGCGTGAGATCGGACTTGCCGGGATGGGCACAGCCCTTGGCGCAGCCTGAGACATGAAGGGTAACGCCTTGGACCAACAGATGCTTGCAGGCCTGAGCGATCATCAGTGCATCTAGCGGAGCGTGCGTCTGGGCGCCTGCGCAATCCGGCTTGCCGGGACAGGCATGCAATGAGGGCCGTGGATCGGCCTCTTCGGTGATGAAGCCGCTTCGCCTAGCTTCGTCGAGCAACTCCGTCAGGTGGCCCCGACTGACGCCGGGTATCAGGATGCCACGCGTGAATGACAAACGAATCTCACCGGCGCCGAAGTGTGCGCTCCATGAAGCAGCTTGTTCCAGTTGCGTGACGGTGCAGCGACCGAATGGGAGGGCCAGAAGAACGGCCTTGTCGTTCTTGACATTCAAGATACCGGCACGGGGTGCGGGATTGCGCGGAGAAGGGGGCGTCGTCGGTTCTAGCGCTGTCTGTGCCGAGAGTTCCAGGACGAGGTCGGCCTGAAGATCGCGCAGTCGTCGCGCTTCCGTCCGTCCGGATTCCCTCATGGCGGTATAGCCTGAGAGAATGGCGCTGGCAGCTTCAGCGGATTGGCTGAGGGAAGTCTCGCCAATCCAGCGTAAACCATCAGGCGCAGAAATGGCGAAAGCGATGGCATCGCTGCTACGGGCTATCAGATGAAGGTCGGCGCCGACCTTGTCGAGCGGCAGGGAGCCACCGCCATCGACGGCGATGAAAAATTTGGCGGGAATTCCGCTGATCGAACGGGTCTTGTCCTCGATAGCCTGCGCCAATGTCAACGTGTCGATAAGCTCATCTGGATCAAGCCCCGCAAGTGGCGACACTATGACGAGGCGGTTCGGGCCATCGCCTTCCGGCTCCACGAGACCGTCATGATCCAGAAGCGTCATCAAAGCAGGATAGGTCTCATCACGCACGCCGCGAATCTGGAGATTACCGCGCGCGGTAATATCGAGATGGCCGTTGCCGTGCTGGCACGCGGCCTGCGCGATGAGGCGCGCCTGATCGGCTGTGAGCTTGCCCGCCAAAGGATGAAGACGCGCGAGCAGCCCGTCGCCGGTCGTCATGGGGCGGCGCACGCCTGGGCACCAGCCCTTGCGCATGATGGAGCTTGACACGCTCATTCCGCCGCCTCCTGCCGATCATCATCGAGCAGGGCTGCCACGGAATTAAGGCGGCTCCGCCACATGCCGCGCCGCTTCGCATCCGCAAAGCGATCTCGGATCGCCTGGGCCGCAGCCGGGTTCGCAGATGCGATCCGCTCGCGCGTGGCTTGATCCGCGACAAGAGCGGTGAACAGGAGATCAAAGGTCGCGTTCGAAACTGCATCCGTCGTCGCCGCGAAGGCGAAGAGGGCATCGACGCCTTGCGCGATCTCGGCAGCGCCGCGCCATCCGTGGCGGAGCTGGCCTTCGATCCAGCGCGGATTTGTCAGGCGTCCGCGCACGAGCCGGTCCACATCCTCATGGAGAGTGCGGGATTTCGGGCTTAGCGGGCGACTCGTGTCGAGGCTATAGAGCGCCGGGGAGGAGCCCAAGGCCTCGGCCGCAGCCGCAAAGCCGCCCATGGCATCGGCGACCGAGTTCCCATCTAGGATGTCGCGCTCAGCCACGTCGCTCACATGAACGAAGGCTTCGGCCTGTTGGACACGCTGCGGGAAGCTTCCGTCCACGCTCGCCTCCGCCGATGCTCCGAAGGAATGAGACGTTCCATCGAGATAGGTACGGCCGAGATCGTGCCGCGCGTTCCACTCACCGTCCAAGGCTTGCGAGGAAACACCTGCGCCGTAAACGCCGGGCGCCGACCCGAAGATACGCGAGAGCGCTTCGCCGCGCCGCCGAGCGGCGGAGAGTTCGTTCCATTCGTCATCCTCATCGAGCGCGGCAACGGCGCGGGCAGCTTGATCGAGAAGCGCGATCTGATCGGGAAACGTATCCCTGAAGGCACCCGAAACGCGGACGGTAACGTCGGCGCGCGGACGATCGAGCAATGGTTGCGGGATGATCTCGAAGCCCGTGACGCGCGTGGAGGCGTGATCCCATGTGGGACGCGCACCCATGAGCGCGAGCGCATGGGCGATATCCTCGCCGCCGGAGCGGAGCGTGGGCGAGGCCCACAGATCCATCACGATCCGGCGCGGCCAGTCGCCTTCTTCCTGCAAGTGACGGCGCACGACCTCCGCTGCCGCGCGAGACCCGAGTTCGGTGGCAGCGCGGGTCGGGATTGCGCGAGGATCGAGGGTCGCGAGATTGCGTCCGGTGGGAAGAACCTCCGTCTGTCCGCGCGAAGGAGAACCGGACGGGCCTGGAATGACGAAGCGGCCATCGAGAGCTTTCAACAGGCCTTCCCGCTCGCCGGTTCTGCAAGCCTCGAAGCCGCTGAGCGCATGCCCGAACACGTGAAGGCCTTCGCGGATCGTGACTTCGCCGAGATCGCAGAGATGAGCATCGAGACGGGTCAGGGCTTCGTCCATGGGCATGGCATCATCGACACCGCAGGCGGCAGAAAGACCGCTGGCGCGCGCACGTTCCAGGATCTCGCTGGCCACGAGCGCGGCCCGCCCTGGATGAAGCACCTGAGCGGAGGAAAACTCTTCCACCAATTCACGCAAAGCGGCGGCTTCACCATGCAGGCCTGCCTCGCCGGTCTGAGGCGTGAGATGTCCGATTGTCACCGCACTGATCCGGCGCTTGGCAGGTGYCGCTTCGCCCGGATCATCGACGATGAAGGGATAGATGACAGGAAGCGGACCGATGGCGAGACGCGGCCAACAGGTGGGAGAGAGCGCAACGGCCTTGCCTGGAAGCCACTCGGTCGTGCCGTGCGTTCCCAGATGCACGAGCGCGTCGATGCTTTCCAGACTTTTCATGCCGAGATAAAAGGCGAGATAGCCATGGCTCGGGGCGCAATCGGGATCGTGATAAAAACTCTTGCGGTCTTTTGCGTGTCCCCGATCAGGCTGAAGAGCCACGAGGATTTTACCGGCGCGCAGCGCGCGAAAGCGGAATGCGGTGCCATTGAGAGCGGGATCGTTTTCAGGATCGCCCCAGCGTTCATTGATTGCAGCGCGCTGCTCGGCGGGCAAGCTATCGAGCCATGCGCGATAGACCAATAGAGGAACTTCGAAGCAGCGCTCGCCCTCCGTCAGGCGCGGCATCAGGCTTTCAGCGGTAAAATCTCTTTGCGCGTCGTAGCCTGCATCTTGCAGCAAATCGAGGATAGCGCAGGTGCTTGCGGGCGTATCGAGACCCACCGCGAAACCTGCGCGCCCGCCGCGCGCCGGATAGTCGGAGAGAACGAGCGCGAATCGCCGCTCTCGGCGCGGCGTGAGTGCAAGCTTGATCCAGGCAGCCGTCATATCCGCGACCTTGTCGATGGACGTCGCATCCGGTGCTTGCACACGGTGGGAGAAGCAAAGCGCGGGATCAGCAGGCTCCTCCGCCTTGAATGAAATTGGTCCAGTCGCGATGCGCCCGTCGAATTCGGGCAGGGCGATCTGCATGGCGAGATCGGCGGCGGACAGGCCGCGGGGGGAGGCTTCCCACGCCTCCTTCGCGCTACCGACGGGGATGGCTTGGAGGACCGGGCAATCCGCTTCGTCGAGCACGAAACCGGAATCGTCACGCGCCGAGAAAGCTGTCGTCGTCACGATCACGTCTGGACGCCGCAGGTCGATCGTGCGGCGGAGGATGGCGACGGCCTCCACATCCTTCAAGCTCGAAACGGCGAGAATGAGCGGGTCGATACCGCGCTCACGAAGGGCGAACGACAGGGCTTCGATGGCTTGCGTATCACCCGCGAGAACGGATGAGCGATAGACGAGAAGATGCGCGAGAGGGCGTTGAGTTGAGCATCGGGCGAGCAGTGTCTCGGGCTCGATGATGCCATCTTCCGGCGTCCAGGCGAAAGCACGCGGAGCAGCCTGCGGTGGCTCCGCAATCGTATCCGCTTCGCCGATCTCCTGAGCGACGCGCGCGAGAAGGCGGCGCATATTGTCGATGCCGCCGGCCTGGAAATATGCTTCAAGCTCATCGCAGAGAGACGGAGAGATCGTGGCATAGGCTGCAAGCCGTGGATCGGGTCGGTCGTCGCCCGGCATCACGGTGAGCTTCACACCTGCTGCGCGGCAGGTTTCGGACAAACGTTCCAATCCATAACGCCAGTAATCACGCCCGCCGAGGCAGCGCACGAGGACGAAGCGCGCCTGCGCTGCTGTCTTTTCCACATAAAAATCGACGGAGAGGGGATGGCGCAGGCGGCGGAGAGAAGCCAGGCGGAGCGAGGGTCCGTCTGGCCTGTGCTTGTGCGCGGCCGCAAGCGCACCGAGGTCACTATCCGCGAAGGAGAGAACCACGATGTCCCCTGGAGGCTGCTGGAGGTCGATGGCCTCCGCGCCTTCATCAAGGGTAACGGCTGTGACCGGAAGGAGGTGCATTTCACCCGTTGCGCAAAGCGGCTTCGACGGACTTCACGTCGAAGCCTTTGAGGCCAATCACCACCATGCGTCCGTCCCGTGCCTCGCCGGATTTCCAGGGGCGATCGAAGTGATGCGCTACGCGCTGTCCGACACCCTGCACCACAAGTCGCATGGGTTTGCCATCGACAGGCGCGAAGCCCTTGATGCGCAGCACGCCTGCCGCTTCGGCCGCGCGCTCGACGCGGGCAACGAGCGCTTCCGGCGTGGCGACGGAGCCGACCAGAATCGCGACGCTGTCGAAATCGTCGTGATCGTGATCATCGGCGGTCTCGTGATGCGAAGGGCGCGCATCCAGATCAGCTTCTGCGGCAGCGCCGAGGCCGAGCAGCACTTTCGGGTCCACCTTACCGTGCGCGGTCTCGATCACCTTTACGGCACGGGGCAGATGCTCGTTGATCTCGGCCAGAACTTTCGCCTTGTCGCTTGCTGCCATCTGGTCCGTCTTGTTGAGCAAGATGAGGTCGGCGCAGAGAAGCTGATCCTCGAACACTTCCTCGAGCGGGTTTTCGTGATCGACGGAAGCATCGGCGCTGCGCTGCGCTTCCAGCGCATCCGGATCGTCGGCGAAGGCGCCGGAGGCGACGGCGGGGCCGTCTACCACGGCGATCACGCCGTCCACCGTGACGCGGGAGCGGATATCCGGCCAGTTGAAGGCGCGAACGAGAGGCTTGGGCAGGGCAAGGCCCGAGGTTTCGATGAGGATGTGCTCAGGCGGGTTCGGCCGGTTGAGCAGCGTGTTCAGGGCAGGCACGAAATCGTCCGCCACCGTGCAGCACAGGCATCCGTTCGGCAGTTCGACGATGTCTTCCTGCGTGCAGCCTTCGATGCCGCAGCCTTCGATGAAGGAGCCGTCGAAGCCGAGATCGCCGAATTCGTTGACGAGAACTGCGATGCGACGACCGCCGGCATTCTCCAGCAGGTGACGCACCAAAGTGGTTTTTCCGGCGCCGAGAAAACCGGTGACGATGGTGCAGGGAATTTTGGTGAGATCGCTCATGAGGCGAACCTTTCGGCGGCTTTAATCAGGCCGCGCTGCTTGTCTTGAAAGGAGGAATGCGGGCGACGACGCCTTTGCGGAAAGCCTCCGGACGCTCGCGCCAGGGCACGAGGCCGTCGGAGGTAGCCGCATAGAGGCGAAGCCCTTCGATAATTGTGTCTGCTGAAACCTCGGCGTCGAGGTCGCCATAGATATAGGTCCAGCGTCCGGGGCCCGAGACCGCGATGGTGCAGGGGCGCTTGCAGACGGAGAGGCACTCGACCGCTTCCACCCGCACGGCCGGCGCACCGGGTTGCGCAAGCGCTTCGGTGAGGGCCCGGTGAAGGACCGCCCCTGGACGGAGCGCCTTGTCGTCGGGGCCACCCGCCTGACGGCAGGTGATGCAGACATGAAGGCAGATCTCCTCGGGAGATGTGGTCATGAGCCGGGCCCGCCCTTTTTTACGCGAAGGCCGGGAGGGCGATGAAGGCTGCGCCCGTCACGGCAACGGCAAGGCCCGTCAGACGGAACTGGAGCGAAGGAGACGTAAAGGACGCCTTCGAAAGCTTGGTTGCCGCATAGGCGATGCCCGTCGTGAGAGCGGTCTGAATCACGACCAGACCCACAAGGTATCCGCCCAGCGGAGCGGCTTCCGCGCCGATGATCGATTCGCCGAGCGCATAGCCGTGCACCGCGCCGCCGGCAGCGAACAGGGCCGCGATCAAAGCATAAGGCAGGGTGGTGCGTAGGGTCGCAGCAAGGCCGATGATCACGACGCTCAGCGCCACGAGCAGCTCGACCTGCGGAATGTCGGCGCTGGCAAGATGGAGGCCGACGCCTGCAGCCATGGCGACGATCCAGAAGGCGGGAAGCGTCAGGCCTCGCGGGAAACGGGAGGACACCAAGCCGACCCCGATGAGGGCGGCAAGGTGATCGAGGCCGATGACCGGATGGCCAAGGCCCGACAGGAGGCCCTGGACCAGGGTCGTCGGGGTCTCGCCGTCCATGGCGTGGTGAGCAAGTGCCGGCGTGGCAAGGAGACCACCGAGAGTCAGGGCAAGCAGGCGGGTCTTTGGCAGGTTGATAATAGGCATCGTTCTCTCCGTCGGGAGACCATAAGGTCAGTTGAACTCCCACGGACGGAACCGAATGACTGCCAATCATTCGACTACGGTCACCATCGGCACACCCCGTCCGATAGACCCGAGAGAAGCTATTGATGACGGCAGGTCTCCTGGCTCACGGGTCGATGCTTTGCGCGTCCGCCTTCCCGGGTTGATCCAGTGGCATTCGGAGCGCAGGCTCGCCGTTTACAGTTGCGGGGGCAGCCGCGGTATCTCACCGCATTCCCTTTTCACCCCGTTGCCGGGGCACCGTCACCACCATGCTTACCGGGGCGAGGGACATCTTTCAAGCCTGCTCATAGAAATGGTGTCGGTCTTGAAATCCTCATCCGCGCTCGTCATGGTGCGGTCCTCTCACAGGGATTCAAGAACCTCATGACCCCGGACGAAGAGGCGCGTCACCGCGCCAAAATGATCAAGCGCAAGGAAGTCCAGGACCGCGAGGTTGCCTCGAAGACAACCGAGAAAGGGCTTCTCATTGTCAATACGGGGCCAGGCAAGGGCAAGTCGACGGCGGCCTTCGGCCTGATGCTTCGGGCGCTGGGGCGCGGCTTCAACGTGGGCGTCGTGCAGTTCATCAAGGGCGCCTGGGAGACCGGAGAGAAGCTCGCCTTGGAACGATTCTCCGAGCAGATTGAATGGCACACCATGGGCGAGGGCTTCACCTGGGAGACGCAGGACCGCGCCCGCGATGTGGCGGCTGCCGAGCGCGCCTGGAGCAAGGCGAAGGAGCTGATGGCGCGCGAGGATATCCGCCTGCTCGTTCTCGACGAACTCAATATCGCCCTGCGCTATGATTACCTGCCTCTCACCGAGGTCGTGGAAACGCTGCGCGGGCGCAGGGCCGACCTCCACATTGTCGTGACGGGCCGTAATGCGAAGCCGGAACTGATTGAAGCAGCCGATCTCGTGACCGAGATGACCCTGGTGAAGCACCATTTCGCGGCGGGCGTGAAAGCGCAGGAAGGCATCGAGTTCTGATGCGCGCGCTCATGGTGCAGGGCACCGGCTCGAACGTGGGCAAGTCGCTGCTCGTCGCGGGCCTCTGCCGAGTTTTCGCGCGGCGCGACCTGAAGGTTCGGCCCTTCAAGCCACAGAACATGTCGAACAACGCCGCTGTGACGGCGGATGGCGGCGAGATCGGCCGCGCTCAGGCGCTTCAGGCGCGGGCCGCCGGTGTTGCACCGAGTGTTCATATGAATCCGGTGCTACTGAAACCCCAGAGCGAGATCGGATCGCAGGTGGTGGTGCAGGGCCGTGTGGTCGGCACGGCGCGGGCGCGCGAATATCAATCATGGAAGCCGCGCCTCATGGAAGCCGTTCTCGACAGCTTCAAGCGTTTGTCTGGCGAGGCCGATCTTGTTCTCGTCGAAGGCGCGGGCTCTGCATCGGAGGTGAACCTGCGCGCGGGCGACATCGCCAATATGGGCTTTGCCCGCGCGGCCAATGTGCCGGTGGTGCTCGTCGGCGATATTGATCGGGGCGGCGTCATCGCGAGCCTCGTGGGCACGAAGGTGGTGCTCGACGAAGCCGATGCCGCCATGGTCAAAGGCTTTATCGTCAACCGTTTTCGGGGTGATCCTGCGTTGTTCGATGAAGGCATGCGCATCATCGCGGAACGCACGGGGTGGCAGGCGATGGGGCTTGTCCCACACTTCGCGGATGCCGCGCGCCTGCCTGCGGAGGACGGACTTGGTCTCAGAAGACAAGGAACGCAGAAGCGTGCGGGCTCCGTGGTGATCGCAGTTCCTGTCACGCCCTGGATTTCGAACTTCGACGATCTCGATCCCTTGCGCGAGGAGCCGGGAATAGAGGTGGTACTGATCGAGCCTGGAACGCCGCTTCCTGTCGATGCAGCCCTCGTTCTCCTGCCGGGATCGAAAACCACCATCGACGATCTGCTCTTCATTCGCGCACAGGGCTGGGACATCGATCTCAAGGCGCATGCGCGCCGGGGTGGGCATATTCTGGGGCTCTGCGGTGGTTATCAGATGCTGGGGCAGCGCATCGACGATCCTCTCGGCATCGAAGGTGAAGCAGGCCGCTCGATGGAAGGCTTGGGCCTTCTCGACGTGACGACGACGCTCACGGCCAGGAAGCGGCTCGAGGCGGTGACCGGTGTCACGATTTCTGATGGAACGCCGCTCTCAGGCTATGAAATGCATATCGGCGGAACCACAGGGCGGGAGGCTTCGGAGCGCCCCTTCGCGCGCCTGCAATCAGGCCATCTCGACGGTGCGGTTTCAAAGGATGGGCGTGTCACCGGCACCTATGTGCATGGCCTCTTCGCCGATGATAGCCAGAGAAGAAGCTGGCTTGAGCGGCTTGGGGCGGACAGCAGCGATCTCGCCTATGAAGCTCTGGTCGATGACATTCTTGATCGCTTTGCGGATCACCTGGAGACGCACCTCGATTGCGAAAAGCTACTCGCGATCAGCGCGCGATGAGATAGGCAATGAAAGCAAGGAGCGCAGCGAGAGCGAATTGCAGCCCGCAGGCAGTCTGATAAAGCACAAGCGCCCGCTCGATATCCTGCGCAGTCGCTTCCGCACGGCCATCGCCCATCCAGCGATCTTCAACTCTCACATCGCCATAGATCCGCGGTCCGGCTAGGCGCAAGCCCAGGGCTCCCGCCATCGCAGCCTCGGGCCAGCCGGCATTGGGCGAGCGGTGATGGCGGGCATCCCGCCATACAGCTTTAAGCGCATCGCATGCGGAGGCATTTCGGGTGAGGGCGGCTGCGGTGATGATGAGGAGGGCTGCCAAGCGCGAGGCCGGCAGGTTGATGAGATCGTCGAACCGCGCCGCCGCCCAGCCGAAGGCCTCGTGGCGGGGCGTGCGGTGTCCGATCATGCTGTCGGCGGTGTTGGCGGCCTTGTAGAGCACGCCACCCGGAAGGCCACCGAGTCCGAGCCAGAATGCAGGGGCCACAATGCCGTCCGAAAAATTCTCGGCCAGACTTTCGATGGCCGCGCGAGAGACTCCGGCCTCATCGAGGCTCTTCGGATTACGCCCGACGATCATGGACACGGCCTGCCGCCCTGCCTCAAGGCCATCCTCCTTCAAGCCTGTAGCGACAGCAGCCACATGATCGTGAAGGCTGCGCTGCGCCAGGAGGCTGCTGGCGAGGATGGAGAGAATCACCAAGCCCGTGATTCCGAGGGTAAGCAGGAGAGACTGCAAGATCGAGGCTGCCGTCCCCGTCACTGTGAGAAGAATCACCAGAGCCAGGATGCCTGCAGCACGGCGCATTCCGGGGGACCATGCTTCCCGGTTGAGACCGTGATCGAGGAGCTTGATCAGTCGGCCGATCCAGGTGACGGGATGCCCAATGGCCGTGTAAAGCCGGTTCGGATAACCGAAGGCTGTTTCAGTCGCGAGGGCGAGAATTAAGATGAGCAGGCTGTCGGACAGGACCATGGGTGAGATCGAATGAGTGAGACGCAGATCTGGCACGGAGGCGATTTGGGCGAAGCCGCAAGGCTTTTCCCCGATGCGCCCCAACCGTGGATCGACCTGTCGACGGGCATCAACCCCATACCCTATCCCATGCCCCCGCTGCCACCCTCCCTGTTCGAAAGGCTGCCGTCGCCGGGCGCCCATAAGGATCTGGAGCGCGCCGCCGCCGAAGCCTATCGGGCCGCTGACGCGGAGATGGTTGTGGCCGCGCCGGGAACGCAGGTTCTCATCAGTCTCCTGCCTGCCCTGTGGCAGCGCTCGCGCGTTGCCGTTCTGGGCCCGACCTATGCCGAACATGCGCGGGCATGGCGCCTGGCAGGCCACGAGGTTGTGGAATGCGAAACGCCTGAGCAGGCCGAGAACGCCGATATCCTCATCGTCGTGAACCCGAACAATCCTGATGGCCGGCTTTTTGCAAGGCAGGATCTGATGGTGATGTCCGACCGTCTCCGCGAACGGGGTGGCTGGCTGATCGTCGATGAAGCCTTTGCCGATTTCGATGCGGATGAGACGCTCGTTCCGCATCTATCGGACAATGCCATTGTCCTGCGCTCCTTCGGCAAGACCTATGGTCTGGCGGGAATAAGGCTCGGTTTTGCGATCTCCAGAATCGACATGGCTGGGAAACTGCGAGCGCTGCTTGGCCCGTGGGCCGTCTCGGGACCTGCCATCGAAGTTGGGCAGCAGGCCTTGCGAGATCGCGATTGGCTGGCCGCCACCCGTAGTGCGCGAGCCGCCGATGCCCGCCGCCTTGATGCAATTCTAGCTCCATGTTCCACATCTGCCCCGAAGGGCACGACGCTCTATCGCTTCATCGAGAGCGAGAGGGCGTCCGAACTTTTCACGCATCTGGGCCGCAGCGGCATCTGGGTGCGCCGCTTCGAGTATAATCCTCGGCTCCTCCGGTTTGGATTGCCGGGCTCGGAAGCCGCCTGGTTGCGGCTTGAGGAGGCAATCGCAACCTACCGGCGCTGAGCTTCACTACGCGCTTGCCGCAGTTTATACCGGCAATCCGCGAAGCGATGAAACCGCCGTCATGACGCCGCGAATTTCAGCGAGGCCTTTCAGGCGGCCGATAGCCGGATAGCCCGGATGGGTAGGCTTGCCCACATCGTCGAGCAGTTCATGCCCATGGTCCGGCCGGAAGGGAATGCGCCAGCGCGTGTCGCCTGCATCCTTCCGGCGCTTCTGTTCTTCCAGCAGGATGCTGACGATGGCGACCATGTCGGTGTCGCCTCCAAGATGGTCAGCCTCCATGAAGGATCCATCGGGGTCCTTGGCAACGTTGCGCAGATGCGCAAACCAGATGCGGTTCGCAAACCGCTTGGCGATCCCGGGAACATCATTCACAGGTCCGGCGCCCAGCGAGCCGCAGCAGAGCGTCAGGCCATTGGCGGGTGAATCGATGGTGTCGAGAATGAAGGCGATATCCTCTTCATTCGAGACGATGCGCGGCAAACCCATGAGCGAGCGTGGCGGATCGTCCGGATGAATGCACATGCGGATCCCAACCTCTTCCGCTGTCGGGATCACCTCACGTAGAAAGCGCGCGAGATTGGCTCGCAAAGCATCCTTGTCGATGCCACGATACCGGTCGAGCATCGCGCGCAGGCCCGGAATGTCGTAACGGTCATAGGCGCCGGGCAGGCCCGCCATGATGCTGTCGAGGAGTTTGCGCCGGTCGGTATCTGTCGAGCGGTCATACCATTCCCTGGCGCGTGTCAGGACTTCGCTCGAGAAGTCCGCTTCGGCGCCCGGGCGTTTGAGCATGAAGCAGTCGAAGGCTGCGAATTCATGCAGGTTGAAGCGCAGGGCCGTGCCACCGCCGGGCAGCGGTTGCGCGAGTTCCGTGCGCGTCCAGTCCACCACCGGCATGAAGTTGTAGCATATGGTGGTGACGCCGCATTGCGCGAGATTGCGCAGGGATTGGCGGTAATTGTCGAAGAGCGGCGTCAGGTCGCCTTCGCCGATCTTGATGCTCTCATGGATAGGCAGGCTTTCGACAACGCTCCACCGGAGGCCGAGCGATGCATCTGCTGCGATCTGCGCCTTGCGGCTCTCGATCTCCCCGACACTCCAGATGACGCCGTAGGGGATGTGGTGGAGAGCCGTCACGATGCCCGTCGCGCCGGTCTGACGAATATGGGGAAGTTCGACGGCATCGTCAGGGCCGAACCAGCGCCAGGCCTGTTCCATGGGGGTCTCCTCGCAGAATGGAGCCGATCTCGCGGCGGCTCTCGTTGAAGTCTTACATCACGGCACCGACCTGCCAGGGCAGGAATTCGGCGTCGCCATAACCGAGCTCTTCCGATTTTGAGCGCTCGCCGGAGGCAATCTTCAAAATCGTCTCAAAAATTTCTTGGCCCTTTTCGGCGATCGACACGCCGTCGAGGATGTCGCCGCAATCGATGTCCATGTCATCGATCATGCGGTGATAGATCTCGCTATTGGTGGCAAGCTTGATCGAGGGCGTCGGCTTGCAGCCATAGGCGGAACCGCGACCGGTGGTGAAGCACAGGATATTCGCGCCGCCCGCCACCTGCCCCGTCGCCGAGACCGGATCGTAACCGGGCGTATCCATGAACACGAAGCCCTTCGCGGTCACCGGCTCTGCATAACGATACACGCCCCGGAGGGTCGTGCTGCCGCCCTTGGCGGCAGCACCTAGGGACTTTTCGAGAATCGTAGTGAGTCCGCCGGCCTTATTGCCGGGGGAGGGATTGTTGTTCATCTCGCCGCGATTGCGGATGGTGTAATCCTCCCACCAATCGATCAGCCCGACGAGCTTTTCGCCAACCTCGCGCGTCGCCGCGCGGCGGGTGAGGAGATGCTCTGCGCCATAAATTTCCGGTGTCTCCGAGAGGATCGCCGTTCCGCCATGGCGAACCAGAAGGTCGACGGCTGCGCCCAGTGCCGGATTGGCCGTGATGCCTGAGTAACCATCCGATCCGCCACATTGTAGGGCCAGCATCAGCTCCGATGCAGGCACCGTCTCGCGCCGTGCTTTGTTCGCCAATGGCAGCATGTCACGGATCGCCGCGATGCCGGCCTCGACGGATTTCTTCGTGCCGCCCGTATCCTGGATCGTCAGCGACCGGAAGGTGTCGCTCTCTTCGATATTGTAGAGCTCCTTCCATCGACCGATCTGGAACACTTCGCAGCCGAGTCCCACCATGAGCACACCCGCCATGTTGGGATTGGAGGCATAGCCCCATTGCGTGCGCTTGAGAATCTCCGCGCCTTCGCCCTTCTGATCCATGCCGCAGCCGGTGCCGTGGACGAGGGGGATGACGCCGTCGATATTCGGATAACCATCGAGCAGCCCTGACCGTTCGACCTCGCGTGCGATGAAGCGCGCAACGGAAGCCGAGCAATTCACGCTGGTAAGGATCGCGAGATAATTGCGCGTGCCGACTTTGCCGTTCGAACGGCGGAAACCCTGGAATGTGGCCTGCAATTCGACGGGCAGGATCTCTTCAGCCTTTGCATCCTCGGCAAAATGATAATCGCGCGCGAAGGCATGCATCTCCATATTATGTTCGTGCAGCCACTCGCCCGGCTCGATCGGCTTTGCGGCAAAGCCGATGATCTGGCCAAACTTGAGAATCGGTTCGCCCTGGGCGATCGGCGCAATCGCCATCTTGTGCCCGCGTGGCACACGATCCTTGGCGGTGATGCCATGAAGAACGGAGCCGGGCACGATAGGATCGACGGCGACAACCAGTTTGTCGCTCTCGTGCAGGTGCACGCTGCGTGGCGACAGGGCAGGTTTGTCCAACATCGGTTCCATCCTTCAGGCGCGCCGGTTCGTAAAAGGAACCGGATGCGCTCAGGCGCTGAGTGCTTCGGGAGGCGAATTCGTCTCCGGTTCGAAAAGATCAGGGTGTTGTGCGGCGAGCTCCGGTAGCGAACGCAGGATCTCGCTCAAATGCTGCTTCATCGCCTGTTCGGCGGCGACAGGGTCCTTAGCTTTGATCGCATCCACGATGACGACGTGCTGCGCAAGCACCGCGTGTCGAGGAAGGGCCTTGGCCATATCGAGAAACCGCACCCGATCCATCTGAGGCTTGATGTCCTCGATCATCCGCCAGGCTGAGGGGCGTCCTGCAGTCTCGGCGAGAAGTCGATGGAACTCCTCATCGAGTGCGAGGAACTCCTCCGTGGAGGCGGAGCGCTGCACACGGCGCTGGCGTGTGAGGCTGGCGTTCAGCTCAGCAATCATCACAGGCGTAGCTTTCAAGGCCGCCTCGCGCACGACGGCCGATTCCACGGCGGTGCGGATAAAGCGGCCGTCCTCGACCGCAGTTTTCGAGATCTTCACGACCTGGGTGCCCCGCTGCGGCAGAACCCGTACGAGACCCGCCTCGCTCAGCTTGATCAAGGCTTCCCGGACCGGAGAGCGGCTGACTCCGAATCGCTGGGCAAGGTCTTGTTCCGACAGCATTTCCCCAGGCGCCAGCTGCATCGTCACGATGGCTTGGCGCAGGGCGCGCGTGACCTGGCGGGCCATGGGTTCACGGCCGGTATCGAGCTTGGCGATGGTCGGTCTATTAGTCATAAGTGGCACACTACCATACTAGTAGACCATTGCAAAGGAGATCGGATCACTCTAAAGTTTACCTAACGGTGCTTGAGAACCTGCCATTCAAGGCAGGGCAGGCGCCAAGGGAGAGCGCTATGCTGATCCATCCGGACCGGCTGTTTCCTGTAGAGCCTGCGGCCCGCGACGTGGCCCGCAGGCTGTATGCTGAAATCCGGGATCTGCCCATCGTCTCTCCGCATGGCCACACGGATCCGCGCTGGTACGCGGAGAACGAGCCCTTTCCCGATCCCGCCGCTCTCTTCGTTATCCCCGATCACTACATTTTCCGCATGCTCTACAGCCAGGGCGTGCGACTTGAAGATCTCGGCATCCCGACGAAGGATGGAGGCGCGGTGGAGAAAGATCCGCGCGCGATCTGGCGTCGCTTTGCGGCGCAGTACCATCTTTTCCGTGGCACGCCGACGCGCGCATGGCTCGACCATACCTTCGCAACGCTCTTCGGATTCACGGAGCGTCTCTCGGCGCAGAACGCCGATGCTTATTACGACCGGATCGATGAAGCTTTGCGCACGCCGGAGTTTCGCCCGCGCGCTCTTTTCGAGCGCTTCCGAATCGAGGCGATTGCCACGACGGAAAGCCCGCTCGATCCTCTGAAACATCATGAGACGATCCGGCAATCGGGCTGGAAGGGCCGAGTCGTGACGGCCTATCGTCCCGACCCTGTCGTCGATCCGGATTTCGACGGGTTTCGCGAGAATCTCGTACGCTTCGGTGAGATCACCGGCTGCGACACCTCCACCTGGGGCGGCTATCTGGAGGCGCATCGCAGGCGGCGCGCCTTCTTCCGTGAATACGGCGCAACCTCGACCGATCATGGGCATCCGACTGCGCGCACAGCCGATCTGTCCAAAGCCGATGCGGAATCCCTGTTCCGCCGCGTTTCAATGGGAGATATAAGCTCAGGCGACGCCGAGTTGTTCCGCGCTCAGATGCTGACCGAGATGGCGGCGATGAGCGTCGAGGACGGTATGGTCATGCAGATCCATCCGGGCTCATCGCGCAATCACAACAGCCAGATCTACACCCGTTTCGGCCGCGACATGGGGGCCGACATTCCCTCCCAGACGGATTATGTGAGCGCGCTCAAGCCGCTGCTCGACCGTTTCGGCAACGAGCCGGACCTGACAATCATCCTCTTCACGCTGGATGAGACGAGCTATTCGCGCGAGCTTGCGCCGCTCGCGGGTCACTATCCCGCTCTCAAGCTCGGCCCGGCCTGGTGGTTCTTCGATGCGCCGGAAGGCATGCGGCGCTTTCGTGAACATACGACGGAGACGGCAGGTTTCTACAACACCGTCGGCTTCAACGACGACACTCGGGCCTATCTGTCCATTCCGGCACGGCACGACGTCGCCCGCCGGGTGGACTGCGCCTATCTCGCCAATCTCGTGACGACTCATCGCCTCGATGAGGATGAGGCGCACGAGGTGGCTTACGATCTCGCATATCGCCTCGCGAAAGAGGCTTACAAGCTGTGAAGACGGGCACGGCCCTCGACGGCCATGCTGCACAGAACGGGAGGAAGACCATGATGAACCTGATCACCAGACGGACTTTTGTCGGCGGTGTCGCCGGCGCGGCGGGCATTGCAACGCTTGGCGGACGGGCCTTGGCCCAGCAGCTGCCGCTGCCGACAAGCCCTGTAACGCTCAACATCATCGACGTTGCAGGCAACCTAGCCCTGACCCAGAAGGCCATTGAAAACTATCGCAAGGCGAAGCCGAACCTCGTCTCGCGCATCACCTTCACGAAAGCGCCGGCTCCTGAACTCGCAGGCAAGATCAAGGCGCAGCAGGATGCGGGCCGAGTCGATATCGACCTCGTTCTCACCGGCACGGATGCGCTTTCTGCCGGCATCGACCAGAAGCTCTGGGTGGAGATGATCCCGCAGCATGCAGGCTCCCTGCCGAAGCTCGATGACATCTATCTTCCGCCCGCCGCCAAGATGCAGACGCTTGCCAAGGGGCAGGGCGTCGTCGTGACCTATTATCCGTCGGGCCCGCTGCTCGAATACATGCCCGACAAAGTGAAGACCGTGCCGACGACGGCCGAGGAATTGCTCGCCTACACCAAGGCCAATCCAGGCCGCTTCCTCTATGCGCGTCCCGCGAATTCCGGTCCGGGCCGCACCTTCATCATGGGGCTTCCTTATATCCTCGGCGACAGCAATCCGCAGGATCCGGCGAAGGGCTGGGACAAGACCTGGGCCTTCCTCAAGGAGATTGGACAGAACGTCGAGTATTATCCGTCGGGCACCGGCGCGGTGATGAAGGAACTCGGCGAAGGCTCGCGCGACATGACCGTGTCGACCACCGGCTGGGACATCAATCCGCGCGTTCTCGGTGTCGTGCCGAAGGAGGCGAAGGTCGCAGCGCTCAAAGGCTTCCACTGGGTTGCGGACGCTCATTACATGTGCGTGCCCAAGGGATTGTCGAACGAGAAGGTGGCTGTCCTCATCGACCTCATGAACTTCCTGCTCACCAAGGAGCAGCAGGCTTACACCTACGATGAAGGCTACTTCTATCCGGGTCCGGCCGTGAAGGGCGTGACGCTCGACATGGCTCCGCCGGAAAGCCAGGCCGCCATCAAGGAATTCGGTCGTCCCGAATATGAGAAGTGGATTGCCGAGAACCCCATCGAACTACCGCTTCAGCCCGAGCAGATGGTCGTCGCCTTCCGCATGTGGGACGAGCAGGTAGGCGCACAGAAGCGCAAGTAAGACAAGGCAAGCGAAGGACCCGCGATGACCATTGCCCTTTCTCAATTCGACGAAGTCCGGCTCGATCGTGTCAGCCGTGACTTCGGGGCTCTCAACGCCCTGCGCGATATCTCCCTCACCATCCGGCGGCGCGAGTTCATCGCGCTGCTCGGCCCATCGGGCTGCGGGAAATCGACGACGTTGAACTGCATCGCGGGCCTTCTGCCTGTGACCGGAGGCGCGATCTGGCTCGACAAGAGCCGGGTCGACACCTTGCGTCCCGAGGAGCGCGGATTCGGCATGGTGTTCCAGAATTACGCCCTGTTCCCGCACCTCAACGTGCGACAGAATATCGGCTTCGGCCTCAAGATGCGCGGGCGGCCGAAGGCGGAAATCGACCGCAAGGTCGAGGAGGCCTTGAACCTCGTGCGTCTCAACGGCCAGGAAAACAAGCTGCCGGGGCAGCTCTCCGGCGGCCAGCAGCAGCGCGTGGCGATTGCCCGCGCCATCGTCATCGAGCCGCCGCTCGTGCTCATGGACGAGCCGTTGTCGAACCTCGACGCGAAGCTGCGTCTCGAAATGCGCGCCGAGATCAGGCGCATTCATAACGAACTGGGTGCCACCACGATCTATGTGACGCACGATCAGGACGAGGCCCTGTCGCTGGCCGACCGCATCGTCGTTCTGCGCGATGGTGTCGTGCGTCAGGTCGGATCGCCGAAGGAGCTTTATGAGGCGCCTTCCCATCTCGACGTGGCGGACTTCATGGGCTTCCGCAACAAGCTGCGCGGCAAAGTGGTGGCAATCGAGGGCGGCCGTGCCGTGATCGACGTTGAGGGATCGCGCCTCAGCGGCGTCTCGCGGGAGACATTGTCTGTCGGCTCCAGTGCCTATGCGGCCATCCGTTCCGATGATCTCGAACTCGGTGAGCCCGGCCCGAACTCCCTGGCGGTGACTGTCGACACCATCGAATATCGCGGACGGGAATTTGTCGGCACGGCACATACCGCAAGCGGGCTCGATGTTGTGTTCCGCTCGCATCTGCCTGTGGAGCCAGGATCATCCGTGCATCTGCGTGCCGACGATCAGCGCATTCTCGTCTTCGCGGAGCCGATCCAGGGGAGGAACTGATGGACACCCTTGTCACAGCAACGCCCATCGAACACGGCCCGAGCCTGCGCCAGCGGCTTGCCGCCCGCGGCTTCGATGCGGTGACGCTTCTCGTCATCCCCGCCGCCATCTTCAGCCTGCTGCTCTTCGTCTATCCCTTCGCCTTCGGCTTTCTTCTCTCCTTCGAGCCGAAGAACGGAGGCTGGCTTGCCAATTACCAGCGCTTCTTCTCCGATCCGTACCTCTACGACACGATCGGCAAGACCCTGGGGCTCGCGATTCCGACCACGTTGCTCAATCTCGTCCTGGCGGTTCCCATCGCGTTTCGCGTGCGTCTCCTGCGCCGTCAGCGCCTTCTCACGACGATCCTCGTGTTGCCGATCACGCTTGGCACGGTTCTCGTCGCAGAGGGATTGCTGAACTACCTCGGGCCGCAGGGCTGGTTCAATCGCACGCTCATGACGTTCGGCCTGATCTCTCAGCCGCTCAAGCTCGTGCATAATTACTGGGGCGTCTTCGCCTCGCTCGTGATTACCGGTTTCCCTTTCACCTTCCTGCTCACTCTCTCCTATGTCACGGGCATCGATCCGGCGCTGGAACAGGCAGGCGCGACCTTGGGCGCGAACGCATGGCAGCGTTTCCGGCACATCTACCTACCGCTTCTCATGCCGGGCTTTGCCATCACCTTCTGCTTGTCCTTCGTTCAGGCCTTCTCGGTGTTCCCCTCTGCGGTTCTGCTAGGCGAGCCGGCAGGCCTGACGCGTGTGATCTCGATTGCGGCCTATCAGGCGGCGTTCGAAGAATATGATTACTCCATGGCTTCCGCAGTCGCGATGATCATGGGCTTCGTACAGCTTGCCATCGTGGTGGCGATGCTGTCGGCACGTGGCCTGTTCTATCGCGGCCCTGCTTCCGGCGCGAAAGGGTAAAACGATGATCCGCGATACCACACTTGGCGCAAAACTCTGGGCCGCGGCCATCTGGTTTTTGGTCGGATTCTTCGTTCTGAACCTTTTGGCGATGATCGGGACCGTGGTTACCAGTTCCTTCGCCACGCGCTGGCTCGGCACATGGCTGCCGGTCGGCTGGACAACGCGCTGGTATTCTTCTGCCTGGAACGAATTCCAACTATGGGACGTGCTGATGGTGACCTTCCAGGTCGTCGGTGCGGTCGTTCTCATCTCGGGCGTTCTCGGCGTCACGGCCGCTTATGCGCTGGCTCGCCGTGATTTTCCCGGCAAGCGCCTGCTCGTTCTTCTATTCCTGCTGCCTCTGTTGATTCCGCCCATCACCTTCGGCATTCCACTGGCTACCGTGCTTTACCGGACAGGTCTCGCCGGAACGTTCTGGGGCGTTGTGGCGGCCAATCTCGTGCCGACGGTTCCCTTCGTGATCCTCGTCATGATACCGTTCATCGAGCAGATCGATCCGAAGATCGAGGCGGCGGCGCGCGTGTTCGGCGCCAACACGTTCAAGCTCTTCATTCATGTGCTCCTGCCGCTGCTCCTGCCCGGGATCCTGGCGGCGCTCCTGCTGGTGCTCGTGCGTACCATCGCCATGTTCGAACTGACATTCCTAGTCGCCGGACCGACCAGCCAGACCTTGGTGGTTGCTCTCTACTACGCGGTGTTCGCGGCGGGCGTCCGCGCCGTGCAATCCATCGACGCCATGGCGGTGGTCTACATGGTCACGACCCTCGTGTGGCTTGTCATCGCGCTGCGCTTCGTCAACCCGACGCAGATCGTCACCCGCGCGAAGCAACAGCCGGCGCATTGAGGAAACGATGGCAGATCGTCTGAACGAGAGCACGCTTGGCCGGCTACCGGCAGGAATCGCGCGGCCCCGCTATGACCGACGTGCGATGAGGACAGGCATCGTGCACCTGGGCGTCGGCGCCTTCCACCGTGCCCATCAGGCGGTCTACACGGACGAGGTCATGGTGCTCGATCCCAAATGGGGCATCGTGGCCGCAAGCTTGCGCAGCGCAGATACTTACGACGCTCTTGAGCCGCAGGATGGGCTCTATACCTTGTCGGTGCGCTCACAGGAGGGCGAGGCTCTGCGCGTGATCGGCTCCATCAGCCGCGTCATCGTTGCGCCGCGCGCCATCGACGATCTGCTCGCCGTCATGAGCAATCCGGGAATCCGTATCGTGAGCCTTACTGTCACCGAGAAAGGTTATTGCCATGATCCGGCGACTGGGACGCTGAACGAAGCTCATCCCGATATCGTGCACGATCTGGCGAATCTGCATGCTCCACGCTCGGCTCCGGGATTCATTATCGAAGCGCTTCGCCGCCGGCGTGATGCAGGCGTTCCTCCCTTCACGATTCTCACCTGCGATAACCTTCCTTCCAACGGTCGCACGGTCAAACGGGTGCTCACTCGGTTTGCCGAATTGATCTCTCCTGAGTTGGGCCGGTTCGTTGCGGACGAAGTATCCTGTCCCTCGACTATGGTGGACCGGATCGTGCCGGCAACCAGCGACGAGGATCGGACGCGGATTACCGGGGCCCTTGGCGTCGCCGATGCATGGCCCGTCGTGACGGAGCCCTTCACTCAATGGGTGATCGAAGATCRCTTCCCGCAAGGACGTCCGGCCTGGGAGGAGGCGGGCGCCGAGTTCGTGTCGGATGTCGAGCCCTATGAACATATGAAGCTCCGTCTGCTCAACGGCAGCCACTCGACATTGGCCTATCTGGGTTACCTCTCAGGATACGAGACGGTTGCCGACACCATAGCCGATCCGGCTTTCGTGCGGTTGATCGAGGGCCTCATGAACGAAGAGGTCACGCCCACACTCCACATGCCCGTAGCCACCAATCTCGCGCCATACAAACGCGCGCTCATCGAGCGCTTCAAGAATCCGGCCCTGAAGCACCGCACCTGGCAGATCGCCATGGACGGATCGCAGAAGCTGCCTCAGCGCCTGCTCGGAACGGTCCGGGATCGTCTTCGCGTCGATGCGCCGATCAACCGTCTCGCCCTCGGCGTCGCCGCCTGGATGCGTTACGTGACAGGGATCGATGAAAAGGGCGCGCCGATCGATGTGCGAGATCCCATGGCGGCCCGCTTACAGGAGGCGGCACAGAGAGCGGGCGCGAATGCCGAACGGTTGGCCGGGGAATTATTTGCTGTGCGAGAGATTTTTGGAGATGACCTCCCCGGCGACGCGCGCTTCACGGGCCCTGTGACCGTTGCACTCAAGAAGCTGTATGCCCAAGGCGCCAAGCAGAGTGTCGCTGAATTCAGTATACCCGCTACCGACATCTGACGGTTTCCTACAACCATCCATTGACCTCTCGCATGGGGTAGAACTTATTCCCCTTCCTAAGAAATAGCAGCGCTGTGGTTTGGTGGCAGCGAAGGCACTCGGGGTTGAATAAGATTGAAGTATGGGCATGCGATGCTTCAACTTTATTTCGCTTTATCAAAGGCCGCTTGTTTGAGATGGTGGCGCATCAGCGTCTTCATAAATTGAAGTTGCTGAGTACTGGAATCGGTTTGCCCGTTCATGCTTATGCCTGCGAGGCAATGGGTTGTGCCTTGAACGGATCGGCGCCCAAGATCAGGCGGCGCCATTAGTATCCTGTAACACTGCTTAATTGTTCACATCGGCGATCTGGGTTGCGGCTACGGGGCTCTCTCAAGCCTTGAGGACGTATCTACACAATCGAGCCATCCAATCCACTGAAGGAGAGAAACGATGGGTATCATCACGACGAAAGACGGCACGGAAATCTTCTACAAGGATTGGGGCACCGGACAGCCCATCGTCTTCCATCACGGATGGCCGTTGAGCGCGGACGATTGGGACAACCAGATGCTGTTCTTTCTTCATCAGGGTTATCGAGTCATCGCCCATGACCGTCGCGGACATGGGCGCTCCACACAGACCGCCGCCGGCCACGAGATGGATACCTATGCCGACGATGTGTTGCAGCTTGTCGAGGCGCTCGACCTGAGGGATGCAATCCATATCGGCCATTCCACCGGCGGCGGTGAAGTGACGCGCTATCTGGGACGGCATGGCACCAGCCGCGCCGCGAAGGCCGTGCTGATCGGCGCCGTACCACCCGTCATGGTCAAGTCGGAGAAAAACCCGGGTGGTCTGCCGATCGAGGTATTCGACGGCTTCCGCACGGCGCTGGCCGCCAACCGGGCGCAGCTCTACATCGACATTCCGGTTGGGCCTTTCTACGGCTTCAATCGCTCTGGCGCAAAGGTTTCACAGGGCATCATCGACAATTGGTGGCGCCAGGGCATGATGGGCGGCACCAACGCGCACTATGACTGCATCAAGGCCTTCTCGGAAACGGACTTCACGGAAGACCTGAAGAAGATCGACATTTCGGTCCTCGTGATGCACGGCGACGACGATCAGATCGTGCCTTTCGCCGACTCGGCGCCTCTGTCGGTAAAGTTGCTGAAGCAGGGAACGTTGAAAGTTTATGAGGGGCTGCCGCACGGCCTCTGCACGACCCATCCCGACATCGCCAATGCGGACCTTCTCGCATTCATCAAGGGCTGAGCCTGGGCCATAAAAGAAGAAGGCGCCATGACCGCATACAATCAGCTGTCTGCGAGCGAGGAATTTCTCGACGGCACAGGCGGGTCACGGATCTTGGTCAGGTCGTAGAGCCCCGCAACTCCGCCGCGAGGGGTCGTAGGGAACTGCCACGGCGTGAAACCTTCTCGGCCTCTTTATGCCAAGAGCCTCTCGGGCGGACCGAGAGGCTCCGCAAGCCTGCGTGAAGCACTGAGCCTTATGCGCGCTCTTCCCAGATCTTGGCGAGTTCGACGATGGTCTTCACTGCCTTTTCCATGTCCTGGCTGCTGACGAATTCCAGCGGGGAATGGAAGGCGTGGCCGCCCGCGAAGATGTTGGGGCAGGGYAATCCCATGAACGAGAGGCGCGAACCGTCCGTGCCGCCGCGAATGCTGCCGCGCACCGGGTCCATGCCGGCCCGGCTGATCGCTTCCACCGCATACTCGACGATCTCGGGGTGCCGGTCGAGCACGACCTTCATGTTGCGGTACTGCTCTTTCACGGTGAAGGTGTAGCTGGAACCCGGATAGCTTTCCATCACCTCCTTGGTGATCTTCTCCAGCAACGCTTCCTTGGTCTTGAGGCCTTCTTCCGTGAAGTCTCGAATGATGAAGCTGAGCTTTGCCTTCTCCATTACGCCGGAAAGGCCGGTCGGATGAATGAAGCCGTCACGGCCCTTCGTGGTTTCGGGCGCCATATCCTTCGGCAGGCGAGCGACGATGGCGCCGGCGATCCTGATGGCGTTCTCCATCTTGCCGTAGGCGAAGCCTGGATGGATCGCCACGCCCTTGATGGCTATCTCGACCGCATCGGCGGAGAAGGTCTCGTCCTCGATGGTGCCAGCCGTCTCGCCGTCCAACGTGTAACCGAAATCGGCGCCGAGCTTTTGCAGGTCCACCTTGTCGACACCGCGGCCGATCTCTTCGTCCGTGGTGAACAGGATGCGGATGGTGCCGTGCCGGATTTCCGGGTTGCTGATCAGAAATTCCGCCGCCGTCATGATTTCGGCGATGCCGGCCTTGTCGTCAGCACCCAATAGCGTGGTGCCGTCCGACGTGACGATATCGTTGCCAATTAGGTCTTTCAGCACGGGATGATCGGAAATCTTGATGACCTGGCTGGAATCGCCGGGAAGCCGGATGTCGCCGCCCTGGTAGTTCTTGATCACCTGCGGCTTGACGTTGGTGCCGCTGAAATCCGGCGCCGTATCCATGTGGGCACAGATGCAGATGACGGGAATGTTGTTCTTTGGCGAGTTGGATGGAATGGTCGCATAGACATAGCCATGCTCGTCGAGATGCGCGTCGGAGACGCCGATCTCAAGAAGCTCCTCGACCAGCAGGCGCCCCAGGTTCTTCTGCTTTTCGGTCGAAGGCTGGGTAGGAGATGCGGCATCGGATTGGGTGTCGATGACGACATAACGGAGGAAACGGTCGGTAACGCTGGTAGCCATGGGCACGATCCGGTTGAAAGAGAAGGTCGATGACTTTTAGCGGGCCAAAGTCCTCTCGGGAATGGGGTGCCATAAAGTTCCTTCCGGACGAGCCTCCCCGGCCACCGGACGCCTGCCGGCTTGTCTGAGAGGGCAGTTGGGCTTTATGTGGGCCTATGTTCACGCTGGAACGAACTGAGACCCTCGAGCAGGTCATCAAGAAGAGCCGGTTCGTTGCCGCAGCCGGCCCCATCGCGGGAGAGCCTGCCGCAAAGGCTTTTATCGCGGCCCATTCCCATCCCACCGCTAACCACAATTGCTGGGCCTGGCGGGTGGGGCAGACCTACCGGTTCAGCGACGACGGCGAGCCCAGCGGCACGGCGGGTAAGCCGATCCTGCAGGCCATCGACCGCCTTCAACTCGATAACGTCGCGGTCGTGGTGACCCGCTGGTTCGGTGGCGTGCTTCTTGGAAGCGGGGGGCTGATCCGAGCCTATGGCGGGACTGCGGCTGCCTGTCTGCGCGCAATGCCTCTGGTGGAGATAACCGCCGTTCAGGAAGCAACCATCATTGCAGTATTCTCCGACCTCGCACTGGTAAAGGCACGGCTTGCCGGTGTGGGTGGTGTCCTGATCCAGGATGAGACTTTTACGGGAACAGGCGCCATCATCAAAGCGGCGCTTCCCGAGGCAATCGCCCAGCAGGTTACCCAAATGCTCACGGATGTCACGAGCGGGCGGGCGCAGATCAAGCTGCCCTCAAAGTAAGAGTGGGGCGCCTTGATCAAGCGAGCCTTGGCATACGAATCTCAAAGCCTGCTCCGCTTTCCGGTGACAGAAGCTGGATCGAACCTCCATGCGCGCGCAGCATCGCTTGGACGATCCCGAGGCCCATGCCCGTGCCGCCGGCTTCACGGCGTGTCGTGAAGAATGCGTCGAAGATCCGGTCCCTATTGGCCCCGGAGATCCCTTCACCGTCATCGCAGATGGTGACGACGACCTCATGATCGGATGTGAGCGCAGAGATGTGCAAAGATTTCGCGTGATGGCGCACGGAATTGTCGGCGAGGTGGGAGAGAACGATGAACAGGTTCTCGGCCGATATGGCGATCCGGCAATCGTGTGGCTCGCACACCTGTATATTCAAGCTCGGATAGGCGCTTTTGAGGTCTACAATCGTTGCCGAGAGGAGGGCCGTACCGCTCATCTGCGGATTGTCGGCACGGGCCAGTTCGCGCAGGCGGTGGAGCATCAATGTCAGCCGCGTCGTGTCGGAGATGATGTTATCCAGAAAGCGGAGGCG
The DNA here is from genome assembly GCF_054049475.1 of Microvirga sp. P5_D2. Classification (NCBI taxonomy): domain Bacteria; kingdom Pseudomonadati; phylum Pseudomonadota; class Alphaproteobacteria; order Hyphomicrobiales; family Methylobacteriaceae; genus Microvirga; species Microvirga sp. P5_D2. The sequence continues at coordinate 41,107 of NZ_JBFUMH010000011.1, forward strand.
TTCAGGATCCGTCATGGAAGCGGATTCTGAGTGCACGTCGTCACGCAAAAGCTCTGCGGCGCCCTGGATCGATGTCAGCGGTGTCGTCAATTCGTGCGAGACATGGGCGGCGAAGGTCGCGATATAGTCGGAGCGGTCATGCAGCCGCTCCGCCATGTCAATGAAGCTTTGGGACAGCAAGGCTATTTCCCGGGTTCCGTGATGAGAGAGAGGCAGCAAGGCATTGCGGTTTCCGTGCCCGACTTCGAGCGTTCGAGACACAAGCGCGTTGATGGGGCCGGTGATGGCGCGGGAAAAAACCAGGCCGATGATAATCGTGGCGCCGAGAACCATGAGGCCCGCGAGGATGAACTTTCGCTGCTCGCCATAGATGTGCTTGATGATGTTGTTGGGCGTGCGGGAGGCATAGATCACACCCGCGACACGGCCTTGCACGACAACAGGCATGGCGGCGAAGACGCGAATGCGCGTTCCCTGGCTTAAGGAGTATAGCGGCGGAGGCGGCTCGTTGGAGATGCGTGTGCGCAGGACGGCCTTATAACGGCCTTGGAGCGCCTGCGCGACCTCCTCTATATGCGCCAGGGACAGGCCGAGTTCTTGTCGTCCCGCAATGACAACGCCGTTCCCGTCAAGCAATCTGAAACCCGCAAGGGTCACCGATTGTGTCTTCAGCGCGATGGGCTGCAATCGCTGGCCGATGGCGACCATTGGAGGAGCGGGCTGGCTCAGAGCCTGGGCGGCCTCCGGCCTGGGGCCGAGTACGTCGTCACTCGTCAAGTCGAGCGACGGTTGGAGGGACTGGTCGAAGTTTCCGCCGGTGGACGGAGCAGGAGCCACCGGCGCACCCAAAGCCAGCTCCGGGTCGGCTGTCGTTTCCACTTCATGTGCGAAGGACGCTGCAAGGGCGGCGCTCTGGGCAATCAGCTCGGCCTCGGTCTGGCGCACGAGTTCGTTCTCGTAGAGCCGGAAGAAGAAAAGGCTCACGAGCGGCAACGTCAGCACGGTCACGAGGACGATGAAGACGATCATCCCAAGCGTTGGCCGCCACTTGGCCGGAACGTTTCTGGTCATGCGGCGGACTCGCAGGAGCCGAGTCTGAATCCCACGCCATGCACCGTTTCGATGATGTTGCCGCAACCGACCGCATTGAACTTCGCGCGGATGTTGCGGATATGGCTGTCAATGGTCCTATCGGAGACATAGATCTGAATGTCGTAGGCCGCATTCATGATCTGCTCGCGGGTGAGCACAAGGCTCGGCCTTGAGACGAAGTTTTTCAGGATCGTGAATTCAAGGCCAGTCAACGACACGGGCGATCCGGCGAATTCCACCGCATGGCGTGAGACGTCCATCGACAGACGCCCCTGCGACAGAAGCTTGCTCTCGATCGGCGCGCCACCCGCCTTTGCCGCCATGCGCCGGAGGATGACGTTGATGCGGGCCACCAATTCGCGCGGGCTGAAAGGCTTGGTGACATAATCGTCGCCGCCGATTTCGAGGCCGAGGATGCGGTCGATCTCCTCATCCCGCGCCGAGAGAAACAGGATCGGCACATCGGAGGTCTTGCGGATCCGGCGGCAGACTTCCAGCCCATCCATTTCCGGAATGCCGATGTCGAGCACGATCAGGTCCGGAGAGAAGTCCAGGAAGCGGTTCAGCGCTTCCTGGCCATCCCTCGCGACGGTGGTGGTCATGCCGCCCTTCTCCAAGGCGAAGCAGATGACCTCCCGGATATGTGGGTCGTCATCGACGACAAGGATCCGGTGCACCACTTCTATCTTTTTGAGGGCAGGTAGGCAGTGGGCTCCGGGAGGGCTTGGATGAGTTCATGCCGCCAAGCTGCCAGCGGACTTTGCAGAAAGGTCAGACGCCTCGCGCAGGATTTGAGGATTCTTCTGCAGATTTTGTGCAGAGCCGTAAGTGCTTATTCCACCCGCACGACCACGCTGTCGGTGGACCCTTTGGCATCGATCACCGAGAGGCGGACGAAGCCTGYGCCCTCCGGAATCCAGGACGATTCGCGTCGAAGGGAGCCTGTTTCGACCGGCGCTCCATCGACCATCCATGTGAGCGGCGGCACGCCGCCAGACGCCTTGAGCGCGAGCGGAGCCTTGTCTTCCGAGGGCATGGAGAGGCCAAGATCGAGACGTGATCCGTCGAGCGGGAAAGCGATCTTGAGGGGTGCCTGCACCGTCGACAGAATCGTCTTGGGGATATCGCGGCGAATGTGCCGCAAGGGCGGCGGCAGACTGGCTGTCGTTGCCTGAAGCGTGAAGGGTGGAACGGGCAGGGGCTTCGGTTCGGCGCCTAAGCGCCCATAGGCGTCGAACAGGATCGGCGCCGCAATGGCGCGACCGATGAGGCCGGGCACGGCCGTGCCGTCGGGGCGTCCAACCCAAACGCCGATGGTGTGCCGCTGATCATAGCCGACCGCCCAGGCATCACGGTAGCCGTAGGATGTACCTGTCTTGAAGGCGATCTGGCCGCCGAGCGCATGATCCGGCGGCGGTGCGCCGCGCAGGATGTCGAACACATACCAGGCGGCCACGGGATCGACGATGCGTGTGCTCGGTGATGAGTTGCCGCCTTCCCCTATGCGTCTGACAAGAGACGGAATCTCACCGCCACGGGAAAGCCCGACGTAGAGCCGTGTCAGATCGGTCAGTGTGATGCCGAGCCCGCCGAGCCCGATGGCCAAACCGGGGGCTGCATCCTTGGGCAGCGCGACAGGAATATCGGCCTGCTTCAACCGTGCCAGAAGTCGCGATGGTCCGAGTTCGTTCAATAACTCGACCGCTGGCAAATTGAGCGAGAGTTGCAGGGCCTTGCGGGCCGTGATCGTGCCCTGGAACGCGAGATCGAAATTCTCGGGCTGATAGATTCCATAGCGGGAGGGTCTGTCGTCCAGCAATGTTTCAGGATGCGCAAGGCCGCTCTCAAAGGCGAGTGCATAGATGAAGGGTTTCAGGGCGGAGCCGGGCGAACGCAGGGCCGTCGTCATGTCGATGGCCCCGGCCCTTTCCTGGCCGAGAAAGGCCGGGCTGCCCACATGGGCCAGCACTTCCCCTGTCTTGTTGTCGATGACGAGAATAGCGGCTGAGAGCCTGCGGTCGATCTGAGCGACTCGTTCTGCGGCCAAGGCTTCCATATTGGCCTGAAGGCGCGCATCGATCGTCAGCCGATGCGTCGTTTCCCTGGGCCGCTCTGCGACGGCGGACTGCGATGCGTGAGCCGCCAGCATGGGAAACAGCTCACGGACTTTCGGCATGCGCTCGGCCCTCGCCATCTCCACTTCCGCATTCGTCAAGAGGCCGCGCTCATGGGCGCGGTCGAGCACGCGATTGCGGGCCTTCCTGGCCGGGTCAGGGAAGCGATCAGGACGGCGGATTTCGGGAGATTGCGGAAGTGATACGAGCAAGGCGGCTTCCGCAAACGAGAGACGCTTCGGCTCCCGTCCGAAATACGACAGGCTTGCGGCTCGCACACCTTCGAGATTGCCGCCGAAGGGTGCGAGAGTGAGATAAAGGCGCAGGATCTCCTGCTTGGAGAAGCGTCGTTCCAATTGCACGGCGCGGATGGCCTGACGGAGCTTAGCCTGCCATGTGCGTTCGTGTCTCGGTTCTAACAGGCGCGCAACCTGCATCGTGAGTGTCGAGCCGCCGGATACCACGCGACCGTTGCGGATGAATTGCGTGGCGGCGCGCGCCATTGCGATGGCATCGACGCCGAAATGGCTTTCGAAGCGAGTATCTTCGTATGCCTCCAGCATGGCGATATAGCGCGGATCGACATCGCCGGGCTCGACGGGCAGCTTCCATCGTCCCTCGGCGGTTGCGAAGGGGCGAAGGAGATGACCATTGCGATCGAGCACAAGGGTCGAACGCTGCTCCGACATCGTCAGATCGAGCGGGCCGAGCGTTTCCGTATAGTGCCAGAGGGCGGTTGCGGGCAGAATGAAAGCGCAGGCAAGGAGCGCCGCCGCAACGTGGCGGCGCCTTACCCAGAGATGCGCTTTTTCATCCTTCCCCCGTGTCATGGCTGCGCCGTCAGAACCTCGACCGTTCCATACCCCGTTCGCCCATAGCGTTCAGGGCGATACATATCCTCCACATGGGCTGCCGGATGAACATAGCGACCGGGCGAAACGACCCGGACCATATAGGCGACGCTGAATGTGGCGGGCTGATTTGAATCCCGATCGAATGCAGCGACAAGCCGATCATCCCGATACTCGGTATGGGCCGGTTCGGGGTTGGTGCCCAGCCAGCTGAGATTGGCCGTAGTGTTGCTGTCAACGAGGTTGGGATTGTCGATCTCGAAACCGGCCGGAATGCGATCGACGAGAAGCAGACGCGCTTGCTTCGCCTCCGGCTCGGTTACCTTGAGCACAACCACGAGCCTGTCGTTCTGGCGCACCTTGTCAGGCTGAACGGGAGTGCCGTCCAACTTGTGATAGCTGCGCTCGATGGCATAGCCATGTGCGATGGCCGGTTCGGGATCGATGGGATTGCCCGTGACTGTGATCACCGCCTGCACGATATCGCGGCCGCTGTTGACGATCTTGACCGGATGGGAAGCCAGCGCCGTGTCGCGATAGGTTCCGTAGAAGGCTCCCTGGTGGTTGGTGCCATCCACGTTCAGGCGCATCGCGCCTGCATCGCGGCTGACGGCTTGAGACGCCAGGATGAGCCAGGCTTCTTCCTGCGTGCTCGTGCGCCGGTCTCCTCGCTCCTGAGCGATGATGCTGGCCACGGGGCGAAGAACGGCGGCGGTGTTGTCGGTCTCGGATGCGAGAGCGAGAAGGCCCGCACCATCGCGAAGCCGCGAGCCGTAATCGTGCCGGTAACGGCCATCGTCATTCGATGCCTGCAAACCCTTCACGGCGTTGCCGAACGCGGTCTGGGCCCGGCCTCTATCACCCAACAGCGCCAAGGCGGCAGCAAGTTGAGCCCGCGCGAGCGGGGAGGTGAAGGCTTCGATCTTGGTATCGGCCAGATACCGCAGATCACCCATAACGGGCCTGCCGTTGCGCGCCAGAACGTAAGCTGCGTAGGCGATGTCGGAGACCTGTTCCTCCACATCGGTCGTGTTGGCGACGAAATTGCGCAAGCGGTCGAGGGCGATGGTCAGCGCAGGCTGCGGAACAGCGAATCCGTTCTCGCGAGCCCGCGTGAGGAAATCCGTTGCGTAAGCATCGAGCCACAGGTCGCTGCCGCCGACGCTCCAAAGGCCGAACGAGCCATCAGAGCCCTGCCGCGCGAGGATCCGCTCGATGGCGCCACGGACGCGATCATCGGCATTCTCGTCGAGAGAAAGCCTTTCCTCGCGCGCCAGTCGGTTGACGTACAAGAGCGGCAGCGCGCGGCTGACAGTCTGCTCCGTGCATCCATAAGGATACCGGTCGAGCGATTTCAGCAGGCCGGGCACATCGAGGGCTGCAAGAGGCGAAACGAAGACCGAAGCGGCGCCGGTGCTTTGCAGGATATTCGCCATGGTATCTTTCGAGAGTGTGAGGCTGGTTCCCGGATCGATGGGGCGGACCACGCGATAGGCCATGGACGACGTGCCGGGCTGCACCGCGACCGTAAAGGACTGCGTGATCGGCTCCATGTTGGGGCCTTTTAATGACACGTCGATCACCGCGTTGCCGACGCCTTTCGCGGTCAACGGTGCGGTGAAGCTGCCCTTCGCTTTCGCGTCGATCTTCAAGCTTGCATGGGATGAACTAGCTGCAACCGTGACAGGTCCGTTCACATCGAGGCTGACCTCGTAGGTTCCCGCCGGGCCCTCGACATTGTCGATCTGCAGGAAGAGGCGCGATTGATCGCCGATGGCGAGAAAGCGCGGCAGCGTTCCAGCGAGCACGACAGGATCGCGAATGATGACGTCCTGACTTGCGCTGCCGACACGATCCTTGGTCCAGGCGACGGCCATGATGCGCGCCGTGCCATTGAAGCTCGGCACATCGAAGGTGATGTTGGCCGAGCTGTCCTGCTCCACCTTCACCACGCCCGAGAAGCGGGCGAATGGCTCCTGCGTCGGAGGGATATCGCTGAGCGCCGGGGCCGTTGTGTCGCCGCCGGACCGAATGGCTCCACGGGTGCCCTGCATTCCGTCGATTAGGTACCCGTAGAGATCGCGGATATCCATTGAGAGGCTCTTCTGGCCGAAGAAATATTCGAAGGGCTGAGGTGCCTGATAGCGCGTGAGGTTGAGAATGCCGACATCCACGGCGGCAACTGTGATGCGGGCCTCCTCACCGGGCTGGAGACCTGACACTTTGATGGGCAGGTTCAAGCTTGTGCGAGGCGCGATCTTGTTCGGTGCGTTGAGAGCGACGTTAAGCGAGCGTGCCTCGCGGTTGATCTCGAACCAGGCCGTGCCGAGCGCCCGCCCGGGCATACGCTTTGCAGTCTGATCGAGAGGGCGATGCACCATCCCGACGACATAGGCTCCCGGTCCCCACTCAGCCTTGACGGGAATGCCAATGTCGGAACCGGAGGCTGCGATATCGACGACGCGGATGTCATGCACGCGGTCGCTGACCACGGCCAAAGTCGCCTTGCCGGCGAACCGGGGATTGAGGCGTAGGCGCATCGTCTCGCCGTCGGCATAGCTGGCCTTGTCGAGGTTCATTTCCAGCAGGTCCGGCGTCTCAGCCGTCTGATCGCCTGACCATCCAACCGTGAAGGACACGCTGGTCTGCGCGGTTTCGCCCAAATCGGGAGCGCTGACATCGAGACGGTAGGTGCCCCATTCCACGGGTGTTCTGATCTTGGTCGGCGCATTTTCGGTCACGGCAAGCGTGCCATCCGCGATCCGGCGAGGATTCTTCACCGGCTCATAGCTCCAGGTGCCGCTCGACTGATACCATTGATAGCGATGCTCGATCTTGTACAGTGCCCACGACACGCCTCGTGATGCGAGGCGTTGGCCGTCAGGCTTGGCCAGCACAACATCGAAGTTCGCATTGGCCCCTTCGGAGAGTTCCCCGAACAATTTCTTGACGCCAACCACAGGGCCGCTGGGCAGGATCGGCAGCGTCACGCTGCGCTCCACCGCCCGCCCGCCGGGCTCCGCAACACGCAACGTGATGCGCGCTTCCGTTGGGCGCGTGGCCGCGACTTCCTGAATCGGGACCTGCATGAGGACGCGGCCCTGATCGTCCGTGATGGCGGTGGCTTCGATCTCGGCGGTCGATGCCTCGACGGATTGATCTCCAAGGCCGACGGCGAAATCTTCAAGGCCCTTGATGCCGCTCTTTTCAGACTGGGCTACCGCAACTTCGCCCGAGACATTCAGCCTCGAGCCGGGAGATCCATAAAGATAACGAGCAGAAACGTCGATGGCGGCTTCCTGCCCGGATTGCAGGGCTTCTCCCTGAGGCGTCAAATTCACTTCGAGCCGCTCGGGCACATAATCTTCGACAAGGAATGTCGCTTGCCCCACCGGCGCGCCCTTGGGGTCTGTATAGGCGGCAACGCGCCAAGTGCCGCGCAGGGATCCCGGCAGAATGGGAATGGAGAACGCCCGTCCGCCAAGCCCCTGGTCCTCGACCTGAGCCCGGCGATACTCGACGCCGTCGGGTCTGCGCACGACGAGCGTCAGAGGCAGGTTCTGAACGGCGGTGCCACGGCTGTCGCGCAAAAGCGCGGAGAGCTGGACCGTCTCACCGGTTCGATAAACTCCGCGCTCGGTATAGAGAAAGGCATCGACCGCGGTCTCGACCGAGCGGCCTTTGACGCCCCGATCTGAGAGATCGAAAGCGGCGGTCTCCAGATTCAGGAAACCGTAATCGGAGCCGACACTTGCCACGGCAATGCCCGGCGCCAGACCACCTTCACCGCGTGCGAGGCCGGGATCGAACGTGACGACGCCCATGCCATCGGTTTTCTTCGTCGCGAGGATTTCGTTGTTCTTCGCGACAAGGCGGACTTCCACATCCGCAACAGGGACGGCGCTGGCGAGCGAGCGCACGAAAACCTGCACGCCCGTTTTGCCTGTGAAGGCGGTGAGGCCGAGATCGGACACTACGAACCATTGCGTCGCAAGGCTCGCGTAATCCTCTTCATCGCTTTCATCGGTGCTGGCAGCGCCGTTGGAAGGCTTTGCCGTCATCACATAGACGCCGGGTTCCATCCTGCCCACAGCTTCCATCACGGGGAACGCGGTGATCGTCTCTTGATTGAGAGCGGACTTCGTATCCAAGGTGCCGTTCCAGACCTTGAAGCCGGTCTCACGTCCGATTTTCGCCGCCGAATAGGATTCCAGCTGCTGGAGGAAATTGTAGGATTGAACGGTCGGAGCAAGGCTTCGGTCGCCGATGCGGTAGATATGGACATCCACCTTCGCTGTATTCACGGAAACGACGGGGACGCCCTCTTGGCCCGTGCTCGGCAGCACATAATTACGGCCTGTGAAGCGCACCTGTGCAGCGCGGTCGCGGACATAGATYTCATTCTCGACCGCTTGAAGCAGGTTTTCTCCCACGCCTGAAGGAAGGCCTTCGCGCAGGAGGAAGGTGTAGCGCTCGCTATGCTTCAGCCCGTCCACGCATAGCTGTGACCCGTCGGTGGAAACAGCGGCATTGCTGGCGCCCGACACCGTCACATACGGCGCAAAATCAACCTTCGCGGCCAGAGGGTCGGAGAACTGGAAGCAAACACGCGGGGAGGCGGCATCCGAATCCACTTTGTAATTGAGAACGCGAAAACCATACTCCTCCCGCAGAGCATCATAGGTCATCCGTATATCCGGATTGTTTCTCGCCTTGAGGCTGGCGGCATAGGCGTTGAGGGCAGGCCGCCAGGATTTCTGAGCCGCATAAGCCTCGCCGAGCACGGCAAGGGCAGCCGCTTCACCGGCGGCGCTTTTCGCTTTCTGGTAGGCCATGTAGGCGGCCGTGGCGCGGCGCTCCTGGAGCTTGTAGCGCTCCTGCCAATTATTGCTGGGCGTGACGGCAACGGCGGCACGGGCATAGCCCAGCCAGTTCGCCTCATTGCCGGGTTCCGCAGCGATAGCTGCCGAATAGGCCGTCATGGCGTTCTGAGCCAAACCTTGAGACAGATAGGCTTCAGCATCCTTGCGCAGTTGCTGGGCGCTGCGTCCACCAATCGAGCCGCTGCTTTCCGTCTTGAAAGCCTGTTCCAGCCTGATCGATTGGCTCGCCAGATCGTCACGGACAAAGGATTTTGCGTTCTGGGCAACAACGCCGGTGGGGATCGCCAACACTGTGGAAAGCAGCGCGACTGACATCAGCTGACGGAACATGGGCCTATCCCCGTATCGTTTCTATGATCGAAGTATTGTTGCACCTTTTTCTTGAGCGTCAACGACCGCCCTGTTGGGGAGCGATTCAGACGGAAGCTTTGGTGCTTTCGGACACGCCCAACACTGTTCGGGGTGAACGCCATCATACGATGCCGTCCAGGGCATCTTATTGCTAGGTCCTAAAGAGTGGGATTGCAGTTACTGCTGTCTGTGCCCTTCCGCACGGTGCGGCTGCTGATTCCATCGATGTTTCACCTAGAGGCCTGCAGCATGCGGCCCGGCCGGGCGCCTGTCGGCGCGCCTTCGCGAACAATGGCCTCTCCATTGACCCAGACATAGGTGATGCCGGACGGCAGGAGGGTTGATGCGTCGAAGGTGGCCCGGTCGGTCACGCTTTCCTCGAACAGCACCAGGTCGGCCACCATGTCAGGCCGCACCAAGCCCCGATCCTGCAGGGAGAAGCGCTGCGCCGCAATCGATGTCATGYGCCGCACGGCATCCTCGATGGAGAACCAGCCCTTGTCCCGACGCAAGGGACCGACGATGCGCGGGAACGTGCCAAAGGCGCGCGGATGCGGCTTCGTGCCGGGGCGCGGCAAGCCGTCGGACCCCACCATGTACAATCGATGGCAGCATGCGGCATGCAGATCGCTTTCATCGAGCTGGAAGAGAATGACGCCGGTCTGTCCTTCGTCCTCCTCGACGAGGCGAATGAGCAGGTCGTAAGGCTCGACTTTCTCATGCTCGGCGGCCTGAACCATGTTCAAGCCTTCCAGAGACTTGAGAGCCGGATGGTTGATGCCGGAAATGCGCACATTCTCCCAGCCGATCAGGGACAGTTTGCTCTGGCCATGAAAAGCCGGACCGCCATTTTCCACCCAGCGACGCAGCACGGGGCCGACCTCGGGATCGCGCAGCCTCTGCTTCAGCTGATCGAGCCCGCCTTCGAGGGCGGCCGGTGGAAGAAGCTGCAGCAGGTAAGTGCTGCCTGCCGGATAGGGATACATATCGAAGCTGATGTCGATACCTTCCTGTCGCGCCGTTTCCAGCACTTCCAGCGCGCGGGGAATCTGGCCCCAATTCGGGCGGCCCGCCGATTGAAGGTGCGAGAGGAGGCCTGCCGCGCCGGATTGGCGAAGGATTTCGATGAACTCCTCGATGGATGGAATGAGTCCATCCTCATAGCTGCGCACATGCGCCGTCATCAGCCGCCCATGCGCTTTCACCACCTTCGCCAACGCCACCATCTCATCGAGAGCGGCAAAGGCGCTTGGGGGATAAACCAGCCCGAGCGACAGGCCGATGGCGCCCTGCGTGAGTTGCTTGTCGAGAAGGCCCTTCATTGCGGCGATCTCGTCCGCGGTCGCAGCACGGCGCTCATAGCCCATGACCGCGAGACGCAAAGCCGCGTGGCCCACAAGCGAGACGACATTGATGGCAACGCCCTCATGCAGCCGCGCGCGATAATCGGCAAAGTCGTCGAATATTTCGCCCGGTGCCGTCTGGCCGAGCAGACCCGAGAAATGCTTACGCAGATCCTCGCGGGATTGCCCCCGCGCGGGATACAAGGAGAAACTGCAATTGCCGACGACGACGGTCGTCACGCCTTGCAGCGCCTTCTCCGGCCGATCCGGATCACGCAGGCAGATCAGGTCGTCATGACAATGAGCGTCGATGAAGCCGGGCGCGAGGTAGCGATCCTGCGCATCGACGATGGTTGTATTCGCGTCCGCCTTCAGATTCGCGCCGATACTGACGATCCGTCCATCGACCACATGCACATCACCGCGGAACCAGGGGGCGCCGGTGCCATCGATGATCCGGGCACTTCGGATAAGCCAGTTCTTCGTCATCGTCTTATCGACCACATAGGAAGGCATTGAAATCTGTCAGCCTCTGGGCTTGCCCATTGGGAACGGCATGTATCCGACGAAGCCGGTGATCTTCCAGCGCCCGTCGAGCCGGGCGCAGAAATACAGCGTCTGCCAGTTGAGCACATCGACGCCGCCATCTCTCAGGGCGACGGTGCCATCGAACTTCTTGTGGCAGACGGCGGTGTCGCCCTTCAGGTCGATGTCCCGCATATTCGTCGCGCGAAACAGCGCATCGCGAACGGGTTCTGCATATTCGACGCTCTGCGATGCTTTCGCCTGGCGCAGCCACTCGTCGCGGTATGTTTCCAGATCCGGGAAATCGAGCCGCCAGCTGTCGGGCAGTTCGGACTTGTGTGCGTGGAGACCTAGAAAACCCTCTCGCCGAAAGTCGGAATCCACCATCGACCAATCGGCCGCGAGAAAGGCGTCGATGTCGCGCTCGACCAGCATGGTCCAGATCGCGCGGCGGTCTGGATCGGATTCGGAAAAGGGGTTTTGCGTATGCGCTATCACGACGGAACCTCCAGGATCGGGCAGGAGAGGAATGGTATGCTTCAAGTCACCTTGCCGCGAGCCGCGACCGGAACTGTCTCGATCACGTCGTTACCCCGCACGAAGATCACCTCGTCGAAAAGGTTCGAGACGGGGCAGACATGGTTGGGAATGATGCGCACCATCTCGCCGACCTCCGGCTTCGCTTTGGAGTTCGACAGATCGACGACACCGTGTTCCTCGCTCAAGGAAACGATGGCGGCATCGGGATATTCGACGATACGGCCGAAGCCCTGGAGGCCGAGGGTATCGCTGGTGAGCGACTTCGAGCCTGTATCCAGAACCGCGCGGTTGTCGGTGGGGCGCGAGACAACGGTTGCGAGCACAGTGAGCGCGCAATCGTCGAAGCTGCCGACACCTTCCTGCACCTGGAAACGGTCCATGTAGATGTAGGTGCCGGGGCGATATTCCGTGGCGGCGCGGTTCTCGTCGCTGTGCCAGATATCCGGCGTGCCGCCTGTCGAGACCATCTCCGGTGAGAGGCCTGCTTCTTTCAGCAAGGCGGTGGCGCGCTCCATCCAGGCATTCGCTTGCGTGACCGTTCCCTTCGCGGGATAGGTCATCAGGCCGGCAAAGCACAGTCCATCGGAGCCGGCGATATGCTTGGCAAGGGCGAGCGCTTCCTCGGGCATCTGCACACCCACGCGCCCGCCGCCGGTGTCGCATTCCACAAGAACCGGGAGAGTGATGCCGGATCCTGCAAAGGTCTTCGAATAGCCGTCGATGACGATGGCGCTGTCGGCGATGACCTTGAGCGATGTGCGCTTGGCGAGCGCCAGAAGGCGCTTCAGCTTGGGCACGCCGAGAATATTGTAGGGAAGGAAGATATCCGTGATCCCGGCATCCGCCATCACCTCGGCTTCGCCGATCTTCTGGCAGGTGATGCCGATGGCGCCGAGCTCCATCTGACGCTTGGCGAATTGCGGCAGCTTGTGTGTCTTGATGTGCGGGCGCAGCTTCACCCCGTGAGCATCCGCATAGTCCTGTGCCCGCTTGAGGTTGGCCTCGACACGGTCGAGGTCGATCAGAACGACGGGGGTATCGAGTTCATGGATCTTCGTCATTGTCAGGTCTAACTTCTTCTAGTCGCCAAGGGGTAGTCTGGGATCGTTGACATTCACCGCCGCCAAACTGTGCTTGATGCGGCGGAGTCCTTCGAGAACCGAGGGGCCGATGGTTTCAGCCGTGGTCATTGCGATCAGATCGACAATGGCCATCATGGCATAGCGCGCGGAATTGGGTTTGTAGAGATTGCTGTCTTCCGGCACCGAGAAGGGCAGAAGAATTTCGGCGGCTTGGGCCAAGGTCGACCCCGGCGCGGTCACGGCAATGGTCTTCGCTCCATAATGGCGCGAGATGCGCATGGAATCGACGACGGAGGGGGAGTAGCCGGAGATCGAGAAGGCGATCACCACCGTTTCGGGTGTCGCCACCGACGCCGTCATCCTTTGCATCTGCCCGTCGCTGTGGGCGATGACGGACAGGCCGAGGCGGAAGAGGCGGTTGTGCAGTTCCATCGCCATGATGGAGGAATTGCCGCCGGAGCCATAGGACAGCACAGACCGAGCCACGGCGATCTCATCGGCAATGGCGCCGATGATCTCCATGTCGATGTTGGAGCGCAGACGCTCGATGGCCATCATCGCGTTTCCACAAACGGCTGCCAGAACATGCTCCTTGCGCTCCACATGCGGCAGAGGAGCGGGATTGAGGTAATTGCCGCCTACCGCCAAGGCCTGTGCGAGATGATACTTGAAGTCGCGAATGCCCTCGCATCCGAGCGCTCTTGCAAAGCGCGTTACCGTAGGCTCGCTCACGCCTGCGCGTGCTGCGATATCGGCAATCGGCGCTTTGGAGACATAGGCGATATCGCTCAGAATCATGGACGCAAGCCTGCGCTCCGCCTTGGAGCCATCCTCGGCCCAGCGGCGAACGCGCGCGATGATATCCTGCGTCGCCTTCACATTCATGCTCCCAAAAGGCGCATGCCGGTGCCGGGATCGAAGAGATGAACCTTCTCCGGTTCGACGGACAGGCGAAGCGTCTCGCCGGGGGTGACGACGATCCGTTCACGGAAGACAGCACGCACTTCTGAAGTATCTACGTGCCCGTAGATATGGCTTTCCGACCCGGTAGGCTCGATGACGTCCACCACCAGACGGATCGGCCCTGCCGCATCGAGTCGGTAATGCTCCGGCCGAATGCCGAGGATCACGCTGGCGCCATCCGGCGCGGATGTGCCCGCAACCGGCACCACGGCGCCGTCCGAGAGGCGAACGGAAGTACCTTGGTCGGACCTCACCACCGTTCCCTGGACTAGACTCATGGCCGGGGAGCCGAGGAAGCCTGCCACGAAAAGATTGGCCGGATGATCGTAGAGCTCAAGGGGTGTGCCGACCTGCTCGATGCGCCCACCATTCATCACGACGATGCGATCGGCCATGGTCATGGCCTCGATCTGATCGTGCGTCACGTAGATGATCGTGCTTTCAAACTTGTGGTGCAACGCCTTGATCTCCGTCCGCATCTGCACCCTGAGCTTCGCATCGAGGTTGGAAAGCGGTTCGTCGAACAGGAAGAGATCCGGGTTGCGGACAATGGACCGCCCCATGGCCACGCGCTGGCGCTGGCCGCCGGAGAGCTGGCCGGGGCGCCGGTCGAGGTAAGCGCCGAGATTGAGGATCGAAGCGGCGCGCTTCAGCTTCTCCTCCGTTTCCTGTGCATTCTCGCGGCGGATGCGGGGGCCGAAGGTGATATTGTCCTTCACCGACATATGCGGAAACAGCGCATAGGACTGGAACACCATCGAGATATTGCGCTTCTGCGGCGGCACCTCGTTGGCGCGCCGTCCGCCGATGCGGATCTCGCCGTCGGAGACCGTTTCCAGGCCGGCGATCATGCGCAGCAGGGTGGACTTCCCGCATCCCGATGGGCCGACGAGCACGACGAACTCGCCGTCTTCAACGGCAAGATCGATCCCATGAAGAATGTCGAGAGCGCCGTAGCGCTTCTTGACGTTGTCGAGATGGAGATCGGCCATTGCAAGCTCCTCTTCTCACCGGATCGCATCGATAAAGGGCAGGTTTCCGGCGGTCAGGCCGCCATCCACAGGCAGGGCGACACCCGTGATTCCGGCCGCGAGCGGTGAGGCGAGAAACACCGCCGCATTCGCCACGTCGACGGGGGCGACCATGTGGCCGAGAGGGTAAAGACGCGACACCTTTTCGAGAATGTGCGGATCCTTCTCGATCCGGTGATCCCAGGCATGGGTGCGCACGGACCCGGGACAGATCGCATTCGACCGGATGCCATAAGCTCCGCATTCCGTCGCGATGGCGCGCGCATAAGCCACGAGGCCTGCCTTGGCCGCGGCATAAGCGGGGTTGCCGAAATGGGCGAGGGCGTTCACGGATGCGATGAAGACGAAGGTGCCGGAGCCTCTCGCCTTCATGGGCTCGAGAAAGGGAACGGTGAAACTGCGTGCGCCGTTGAGATTCACGTCGAGCTCAAAATTCCAGGCATGGTCGTCGACCTGCTCAAGAGTTTCCGCGCGGGTATAGCCTGCATTGCTGACGATGATATCGGGGAGGCCGACCTGCGACTGGATGCGCTCGCCGGCCTGCCTGCATGCATCGGTATCGCCAAGGTCGAAGAATTCCTTGTGGGCGACATCCAGCAATCCGAGAGCTTCCTCGGAGACGTCGCAAGCGACAACCTTTGCTCCGGCCTCCTGAAAGCACCGGACCATCGTGACGCCAATGCCGCCGCCTGCGCCTGTGATGACGGCCAGTCGGCCTTCCAAGCTGTTTGCCAACGGTTTGCTCCGAACGCTTCTAACCTTTGGATTCCTTAAGGCTGAAGCGGTTTATGAAATTTAGCAACATATGCGTCAGGAATATACGCAAAAATTCCCTTGCGTAAGTAATTTTCTTTCACAACAATGTGGGTTGCCGGGCTGCTTTTCTAAGGTGTGCGGCCCTAAGCAGAGGGAACATGCACGTGAAATCAAACCAAAAGAACACCTTCTTCAGCCTTAAGGGACTCATGCTCGCAGGCCTTGGCGCCATCGCCCTGTCCGCGAGCGCCAATGCCGGCACCGTCCGCGTCACCGTCGCGGAATATTCGGCCAAGACCGGGCCTTATTTCGAGCAGGTGGCCAAGGACTTCGAAGCGGCCAATCCGGGAATCAAGATCCAGTTCGAGGTCGTGCCGTGGGACAACCTGCTCCAGAAGCTGACCACCGACATTTCGGCCAACGCCAATGCCGACCTGTCGATCATCGGCACGCGCTGGCTCGTGGATTTCGTTCAGCAGAACATCGCTGAGCCGCTCGACAGCTATATGACGCCCGAGATCAAGGGGCGCTTCATCGAGACCTTCCTGACGCCCTCCGTGATGAACGGCAAGACATACGGCCTTCCCATCGCGGCTTCCGCGCGTGCGATGTACTACAACAAGGATCTGTTCGCGAAAGCGGGCCTCTCCGAGCCTCCCAAGACTTGGGCCGAGCTGGAGGACTACGCCAAGAAGATCTCCGCGCAGGGCAATGGCGTCTATGGCTTCGGGCTTCAGGGCAAGGAAGTCGAGACCGACGTCTATTTCTATTACGGCATGTGGTCCTTCGGCGGAGATATCGTCAAGGACGGCAAGTCGGGTCTCGACTCGAAAGCCGCCGTCGACGCTGCCTCGCTTTACAAGCGCCTCATCGATCAGGGCGCCACGCAGCCGGGCGTAACCTCCTATGCGCGTGAGGATGTGCAGAACCTGTTCAAGCAGGGCAAGATCGGCATGATGATGACCGCGCCGTTCCTCGCCAACCAAATCCGCGACGAAGCGCCGAACCTGAAATATGGCGTGGCTCCGATCCCGAAAGGTCCGGGTGGCGATCAGGGCACTTATGGCGTGACCGACTCCGTCATCGTGTTCCAGAACTCCAAGAACAAGGCCGAGGCGTTCAAGTTCCTCGACTTCCTGTTCCAGCCGAAACAGCGCATCAAGTTCACGGTGGATGAGGGCTTCCTGCCGGTGACCAAGGCCGAGGCCGAGGACAAGTATTTCACCGAGAATGCCAATCTCAAAGTGTTCACGAGCCTTCTGCCGATCGCCCGGTTCGCGCCCGTGATTGCGGGGTGGGAAGAAGTTGCCGATATCTCCACATCGGCGCTGCAGCGCATCTATCTYGGCCAGGGCCAGATCGAGCCTACGCTGAAGGAGGCCGCAACCAAGGCCAATGCGATCCTGAAAAAGTAGTTTCGACAAAGGGGCAGGGCTTCCGAGCTCTGCCCCTTTATGCCGTTTGCTCAGTCAGCGGAACGCTTATGACCTCGAAGCGTGTGGTTGCGCCCTACGTCCTCATTCTCCCGAGCTTCGTGCTGGCGGCTCTCATCGTCATCTGGCCCGTCAACGAGCTGTCGCAGCTCGCGAGCCATAGCGTGAACCGCTTCGGCCAGCTACGCGATTTCGTCGGCATGGCGAATTTCAGGGCGCTGTTCGACGATCCGAATTTCATCGCCTCGCTCTGGCGCACGGGGATCTGGACCATCGCCGTAGTCGGCGGCGCCATCATCTGCTCCGTGCCCGTCGCTCTTGTCCTAAACGAGGATTTCTATGGCCGTAATCTGGCGCGTGTGATCGTCATGCTGCCCTGGGCCGTGTCGCTCACGATGACCGCCATCGTCTGGCGCTGGGCGCTGTCGGGGGAAAGCGGCATGCTGAACTCGGCTTTGCTCGAATTCGGCATTATCGACCAGAACATTCAATGGCTGGCCGAAGCGAGCACGGCCTTTCCAATGCAGATCCTCATCGGCATCCTTGTCACCATTCCTTTCACGGTCACGATCATCCTGGGCGGCCTCTCGTCCATCCCGGACGATCTCTACGAGGCGGCGGCCTTGGAAGGGGCGGGGCGATGGGAGCAGTTCAGGCACATCACGCTGCCACTGATTGCTCCGTTCCTCAACATCGCGCTCGTGCTGAACACGATCTATGTCTTCAACTCCTTCCCGATCATCTGGGCCATGACGCAGGGCGGACCCGCCAATTCCACCGACATTCTCGTCACCTATCTCTACAAGGTCGGGTTCAGGCTCGGAAAGCTCGGTGAAGCCTCCGCCGTATCTCTGGTGATGTTCGGCATTCTCCTGATCTTCACCCTGATCTATGTGCGGCTCACCGCGAGGGGAGCGAGAGTATGAACGGGTCCAAGCTCCGCCGCTCCATCATTTGCTGGCTGGTCTTGTCGCCAATTGTCGTTGCTGCGATCTTCCCCTTCGCGGTGATGCTGATCACGGCGCTCAAGCCCAACACTGAAGTGCTGACGCCGACTTGGTGGCCCTCGCGGATCGCCTGGGAAAACTTCCAAACCATGTGGGTCGCCACGAATTTCGGGAATGCCCTGAAGAACTCGCTCTATGTCTCCGTGCTCGCGACGCTGGGCTCGCTGATCGTCTCAATCCCCGCCGCCTATGCCCTGACACGCTTCGACTTCAAGGGGCGCGAGTTCTATCGTCAGTTCCTGCTGGTCACGCAGATGCTGTCGCCCATCGTTCTCGTGGTCGGTCTGTTCCGTCTTATGGTGGCGCTCGGGATGATCGACAACATCAACGCGGTGACAGTGGTTTATGCTGCGTTCAACATCGCCTTCTCGGTCTGGATGCTGCAGAGCTATTTCGCCACGATCCCGCTCGATCTGGAGGAAGCAGCCTGGATGGAAGGGGCAGGGCGCGCCCGGACGCTTGTGAAAGTCTTCCTGCCGCTGGCCGTGCCGGCCATAGTCGTGACGGCGATCTTCACCTTCATCAATGCCTGGAATGAGTTCGTCATCGCGCTGACCCTGCTGCGCTCACAGGAGAGCTACACGCTGCCCATCCAGATCTTCTCGCTGGTATCCGGCCGCTACACCGTCGAATGGCATCACGTAATGGCGGCGACCTTTGCCGCAACCATTCCCGTTGCCGTCGCTTTCGCATGGCTTCAGCGCTACCTCGTGCGCGGCCTCGCGCTCGGCGCGGTGAAATAAAGATCGCTTACAATAAGAAGGAAGCATTCATGTCGAAGCAGACTTTCGGGTCGTCCCATGTCCCCTTGTCGCCTGCGGTCCGGGCGGGAGATTTCATTTTTATTTCAGGGCAGACGCCGGTCGGTCCCAATGGTGAGAATGTCGGCGGCACCATCGAAGTGCAGACCCGTCAGGTGCTCGAAAACGTGAAGGCGGCCTAGCCTTGGCCGGTGCCGAGATGTCGGATGTGGTCAAGACGACTGTGTGGCTCGAAGATGCGCGGGACTTTGGTGGATTCAATAAGGTCTATGCGACCTACTTTCCTTCCAGCCCGCCTGCCCGGACCACGGCCGAGGGGCGCCTCATGGTCGATATCAAGGTCGAGATCGAGGCGATTGCCTACAAGCCGGTGAGCGCGAAGCCGTGAGGGCGGAAGCATAGAGCGTCACTTGATGCACTCTGGCATCGAGTGACGTGCTCTGTGTCCATTGGTATCTAAAGAAGCGCGCTATCTTTCCGGCCCGACACGTGGAAGGCTGCGTAGACGGCAGCCACGGTCATGGTCAGGAGAATGGTCGAGAGGGCCGATGCGGTTCCGTATTCGCCGTCCATCACCGAGAGATAGATGCGGACCGGCA
The DNA here is from genome assembly GCF_054049475.1 of Microvirga sp. P5_D2. Classification (NCBI taxonomy): domain Bacteria; kingdom Pseudomonadati; phylum Pseudomonadota; class Alphaproteobacteria; order Hyphomicrobiales; family Methylobacteriaceae; genus Microvirga; species Microvirga sp. P5_D2. The sequence goes on from NZ_JBFUMH010000011.1 coordinate 60,438, forward strand.
TCGTGATCGTGCTGCCCACATAGAGCACCAGCGAGGACGAAAGCTCGTTCATGGCCGTTACGAAACTCATGAGTGCGCCCGCCATGATGCCGGGCAGGATGAGTGGAACCGTCACTTTAAGGAAAGCCTTGCCCGGCGAATAGCCGAGGCTCACCGCCGCATCCTCCAAGCTCGGGCTCACCTGCTTCAACGCAGCAGCGACGGATCTTGCCGAGTAGGGGAGACGTCGAATGAAAACGGCCATGATGATGATGAGGCCTGTGCCTGTCAGCGCCAGCGGCGGATCGTTGAAGCGCGTGATGAACGCGATACCCATGACGATGCCGGGCACCACGTAAGGCACCATGAGCAAGGCATCGAGCGTCCCCGTGGCGATGTTCGGACGCCGCGAGATCAGATAGCCGATCAATGTGCCGGTGATGACGATGGCGACGACCGCCGCCGTGGAGAAGATCAGCGTGTTCCAGATGGGTGCGGACAGGGTGGAGACGACCCGTTCGTAGCTCTGCAGGCTCACGCCCGGTTGGAAGACAGGCCCGCTGGTTCGGCGGAACGAGAACAGCACCACGATGATGGCCGGTAAAGCGCCGGTCAGCACGATGGCGTAGGCGAGAACATGGAGTCCGAGACTTTTTATGCCTCCAACCTGCGCACGTTCTGGCTTCTTGATGAGATTGCTGTGATAGACGTTCTTGCGCAAAACCCAGCGCTGCCCGAAGACGATGATCATGGATAGGACGATCAGCACGATGCTGAGAGTCGAGGCCATGCCGGGATTGCCGCCGACCTCGCTGCTGTAAAGGTTGAAGGCTTCCGTCGCCAGCACGTTGAAATCGCGCCCGATGATGCGCGGGGTTCCGAAATCTGCGATCGACAGGATGAAGGTCAGAAGGGCGCTGGCCGAAATCGCCGGCAGGATCAGCGGAAACGTGATCTTGAACAGCCGCTTCGCGGGCGAGATGCCGAGACTTTCCGCCGCTTCCTCCACGGAGCGATTGATGGAGGCGAGCGCGCCCGATGTCAGAAGGAAGACATGCGGGAAGAACTTGAACGTGAAAACCAGGATGACGCCAAGGGCGCCATAAAGCGGCGGTATGGAAATGCCGATCGAAGCGAGCCCTTTGCGCACGACGCCGCTTGCACCGAACAGCACGATCCACGCATAGGCGCCGATGAAGGGTGGAGAAACCAGCGCCACCACCGCCAGGGTTTGAATGAGCGCTCGCCCATGAATGCGGAACCGCGTCGTGATGAAGGCCAGCGTCACGCCGAGAATGAGAGCGCCGGTCATGCCTCCCAAACCGGCCAGAAGGGTATTGGCGATAGCGCGCTGATAAACTTTGGTGGTGGCTATTTCCCAGTAGTGGATGAGGGAAAAAGCTCCCGTTTCATTGTCGATCAAACTGGCGCGCAGAACCGACGAGAGCGGCCAAATCAATAGAACGAGGAGGATGACCCAAGCGGCGATGAGCACGAAGGTCCAGACATCGAAGCGAATCCGCCGTCTCATCATGCCTGCCCCGCATCGATCACGTCGCCGTTTTCGCGGAAGAGAACGATCTTCTGAAGCGGCAGGCGGATATCGACCTCGCGTCCCTCCATCGTGATGAAGTCATGCGCGGGATCGGCCACCTGTGCGACGATCTCGCCGGCATCGGTCTTGAGGGTGTAGTGGGCTTCGCGGCCGAGAAACGTGACCTTCTCCACAAGGCCCTTGAGAGCAATGGCTTCGCCCTCATGGGCCATGCCGGCAAGCAGCACGTTCTCCGGGCGAATGGCCACTTCGACGGCCCCCGATGCCGTTGCAGGATAGGCAATCCTGTGACCGCTGATGAGCAGGTGCCCGTTCTCGAGTTTCCCCGGCAGAAAGTTCATGGTGCCGACGAAGGTCGCCGCAAAGCGGCGCAAGGGCTTCCGGTAAATTTCGAAAGGCGTGCCGATCTGCTCGACATTGCCCTTGTTCATCACGCAGATGCGGTCGGAGACCGCAAGGGCCTCCTCCTGATCGTGTGTCACATAAATGGTCGTGATGCCCAGTCGCCGCTGGATGTCGCGGATGTCCTCACGCAATTCGATGCGCAGCTTCGCGTCCAGGTTCGAGAGCGGCTCGTCCATCAGAAGAAGTGTCGGCCGGATGGCCATGGCGCGGGCAAGGCCGATGCGCTGCTGCTGGCCACCGGACATCTCCGCGGGCAGGCGGTTCTGATAGCCATCGAGGCGCACCATCTTGAGTGTCTCGGCCACGCGCGCCTCGATCTCAGACTTTGGTAGCGAGCGTGCCTTGAGGCCGAAGGCGACGTTGTCTGCAACCGTCAGGTGAGGGAACACGGCATAGTCCTGAAAGACCATGCCGATGTCACGCTTGTGGGCAGGCTTGTGGTCTATGCGCTCGCCGTTGACGATAATCTCGCCCCGGTCCTGATGCTGGAAGCCGGCGATGGTCCGCAGAAGGGTGGTCTTGCCGCAGCCGCTGGGACCCAGAAGGGTGAAGAACTCTCCCGACTCGATCTTGAGATCGATGCTCTCCAGGACACGCACGTCCTTGTAGCTCTTAGCCAGCCCCTGGATCTTCAATTCGGCCACACTTGGCTCCCTTGTTCGTATATTCAAGTCTCGAAGAGGCACGACTTTACAAAAGTTGCCGCCTTCAGCAACATACTATTACCTGGCTAATTAAATCCATGGGAGGATTACGTGTTGAAAGTCGGACTGACCGCGGGCGTGCTGCTCGCTTCCCTCACCACTGCGGCCCTGGCCCAGGATAAGACCGTGGTGGTCTACACTGCCCATAAGGCATCCATCGTCGATGCCCTGGTGCCTAAATTCGAGAAGGAAACCGGCATCAAGGTCGATGTGGTGAAGGCCGGATCCGGCGACATCATCAAGCGCATCAAGGCGGAATCCTCGTCCGCGAAGGCCGATGTGATCTGGAGCATCGGCGGCGAGCAGCTCGAGGACAATAAGGACCTGCTGGCGACCTACAAGCCGAAAGAGGACGATGTCCTCCTTCCTGCCTACAAGGTAAGCCCGGAGTGGATCCCCTATACGGGCATCCTGCTGGTCATGGCGGTCAACAACAAGGAACTCAAGCCCGCCGATTACCCGAAGAGCTGGGCCGATCTCGGCGATCCCAAGTGGAAGGGCAAGATCTCATCCGCACGTGCCGATACGTCCGGCTCCAGCTTCCAGCAGCTCGCGACCGTTCTGATCGCCCATGGCGACAAGGGCTGGGATGTCTACAATAAGTCTCTCGCGAACATCAATCTGTCCGATTCCTCGGGCGCGGTTGCACGCTATGTGAACGATGGCGAGGCGCTCGTGGGCCTCACCCTCGAAGACAATGCCCTCGACTACGTGAAGGGCGGCGGTAACGTCGCCATCGTCTATCCGGAAGACGGCTCTTCGACGGTTGCCGATGGCGTCGCGCTTGTGAAGGGTGCGCCTCATGCCGACAACGGCAAGGTGTTTATCGACTGGCTTCTCTCGAAGCCCGTACAGGAGCAACTCGTCTCCGAGATCGGCCGCCGCTCCGTCCGCAAGGACGTCACCGGCGCGGGCCTCAAGCCGATGAGCGAAATCAAGCTCGTCGAATACGACATAAAGAAGGTGGCGCAGAACCGCACCGAATGGGTCGCCAAGTGGAAGGCCGCTCTGCAGAATCGCTGAGCGCGCATTCATAAAGGTTCACGGCTGCCATGCTGATCGAAGCATTCACCGAGGCGAAGGATCCGTCCGCGCCTCACACCAACGAGGATCGTCTCGTGATTCTGCCGGGCCGCGCCTATGCGGTCATCGACGGAGTCACGGACCGTCTCGGAGCACGCTTCGACGGAATGCTTTCCGGTCAGTATGCAGCCGTGACCGTCCAACGCGCGCTCGAGCATATGTTGAGCGCGCCCGATGGACCGGAAAATCCTGTTGCCATTGTCAAAGCCCTGACGGCAGCGCTCGCGCCGGTCTACGAGAAATATGGCATGGCCGAGAGGGCGAAAGCCGACTGGAATTTTCGCATCTCGGCCGCGCTGGCCCTGGTGCTGGTCGGTCGTGAGACCGTCGACGTGCTCCTCGTGGGAGACAGCGGTGTTCGCATCAATGGCGAACACACTCTTCGGGTCGAGAAGGATCTCGATCTGATCACATCAATCCTGCGCCAGCAGGCTTGGCCGGTCATCGGGCAGAAGGTGTCCGATCCCGATAAGCATGAGCAGATGTCCCGGCAGGTGACCTGGCACGGCACGCGGCAATCCCTCGATAACGTGGCCGGCACGCTTGATGCCGATGACATGGCCTTCATCGAGAGCCGCGCCATCGCGGCTAATCTGGAAGCGCTGCCGCATGTGGCGAGGGCCGATATCGAGAACCTCGTGCGCGGCGGCATCGTGAATGCGCAGGGCGGCTATCAGAACAACGCCTCCCTGCAACTCGGTTATCCTTGCCTCGATGGTTTCGAGGTGCCGCAGCACATGCTGATGATCGAAAAAATCCCGCGCTCGGATGTCAGAACGGTCGAGATTTATTCGGACGGGTATTTCAAGCCCGGCGACGGGTTCGGCGTGGCCGCTTGGGAAAAGGCATTCGCTGAGGCCGAGCGCGAGGACCCCGCGAAGGTCCTGCTCTATCCCTCTCCCAAAGGGTCGACAGCCTCGCTCTGGGCCGACGACAGAGCCTATCTCGGCGTCAGGTTCTGAGAGCAGAGTGTCGTTGCTGCGGGATGGCGGGACCACACAGACGAATAAGCGAGGTCCTCATCGCACCGATTCTGCTCGTCGTTGCTTCCACTCTCGTGTTCGTCGAAGGCATCTGTATGCCTATGCCGCTGCTGAACTCAACCGCAATTGCTCGGCTTCAATACAGCTACTCTAGATCAAAATGAAACGTTGCAATATTTAAAATCAAGAGTTGATGTACTTTGATCCGAGTAAGCTATCGTTTGTTATGGTCGTGGGATCAACTTCTCTTAAACTGAAGCCTCAAAAGAGCAGGCTGACACAGGCTGGATAAATCATGCTAGTTTTTTGGCGTAGCGGGGTCGCAGATGCCACAGCATGTACCACCGGCGCACATTTCAGGCACTGCCGACAGACGGCAGGTCACTGCACTCGCCTATGATCTCGTAGGTTCGACCCGCCTCGCGGAAAGTCTCGACCCGGAGGATATGCGCGAGCTTCTCCAGAGCTTTCATTCCATGTGTACGGCCGCCATCGAGGAGACAGGCGGCAAGGTCAACCGTTACATCGGCGACGGTGGGATGGCTTATTTCGGTTACCCCACCGCGTACGAGAACGCGGCCGAGCGGGCCATCCATGCAGGGCTCGCCATAACAGAAAGATGTGCCCATCTGGGAACGTCCGTATCCGGCGGCAGGATCGCCTTGAGCGTGCGCGTAGGCATCGCCACGAGTAAGGTCGTGGCCGGCGACACGGCCGGGGAGAGGGGCTTTGGAGCCGATGAGGTCGTCGGCATCGCGCCTCATCTCGCAGCCCGCCTTCAGGTTGCTGCGGCGCCGAACTCGGTTCTTGTCAGTGATGCGACGCGACGGCTCGTTGGCACCATGTTCCGGTTCGGGAGACAACACAAGCTCCAGCTGCCGGGGTTCACCCACGCGCAGCAGGCCTGGACAGTCCTGCGCGCCCGAAATCCGCAAACGCGTTTTGAAGGGTTTCACACGCAGGGCGCCTCTCCTTTTCTAGAAAGGAATGCAGAACTTACTGCCTTGACAGAAAAATGGCAGCACGCACAAAGCGGTCAGGGACAAGCCGTTGCTCTCATCGGCGATCCTGGCATCGGTAAATCACGGGTGGCAGCCGAGATGGGCACCTTGCTGGGCCGCGATGCCGTGCAATTGCTCAGCCTTCAGTGTTCACCGCTTCATGCATTCACTCCGCTTTATCCTATCAAGGCATTGCTCGAACATGCATATCTGATGCGCTCCAATGAGCCGCATCATTCACCCAAAAAGCGGCTGACTCACCTTCTCAATCTGCCCGCACTTCCGTTCCCTGAGGCTGCGCCCATTCTCACCCGTATCCTGTTTCCGTTCCAGGATGAGATGGATGCAAACCGATCTTCCATGTCAACCGAGCAGCTCAAGGAAGAGACGTTCACGACATTGATCGAGATCGTCGCGCGCATGGCGAACCGTGGCCCGATTCTGGTCATAGTCGAKGATGCGCAATGGATCGATCCCAGTTCACTGGAGCTTCTTGAGCGCCTCATTTCGCGCATTGTGGATCTGCCTGTTCTTCTGCTCATAACTGCGCGCCCAACTTTCTCGGCGCTGGAGAAGCCTGATTTTCAGAATCTCGCAAGGATCGAGCTTTCGCCATTGGGCGAGCAAGCAGCGACTGCCATTGTCAGGCATGTTGCCGGTTCGTCACGCCTCTCACCGGAAGAGCTGCGCCATATCCTTGACCGCGCCGAAGGAAACCCCTTTTTCCTGGAAGAGTTGACAATAGCGCTGCTAAACCGGGAGCGGAGTTCAGGTCAGGCTGACGAATTGCCGACATCGCTTATGGACATATTGGCGGCACGTCTTGATCAATCCACGCAAGGCAAACAGATCGCGCAAGTCGCAAGCGCTATCGGTCGCACGTTTTCCATCGATCTGCTGCGGCAGGCAACGCAGCTTGACGAAGCTGATCTCGATTCTGGCCTTGCGCGATTGTACGAATCGGGCGTCGTTACTCTCGAGCATGAGGCCCCACAGCGGTTTTACAGTTTCAGGCACGCTCTTCTGCAGCAAAGCGCCTATGACAGCATGCTGAAGGCCACTCGCCAAAGTGTTCATCGACAGCTTGCCCACGTTCTGGAAGCGGACGCCGCCGAGCCTGAAATTCTTGCGCGCCATTTCACGGAAGCGGGGCTTCCGCGCCAGGCCATCGCCAACCTTCAACTTGCAGGCCAGCGAGCGGCCTCACGCTCTGCCAATATCGAAGCGATCAGTCTTTTGCGACGTGCCCTGTCTTTGACCGGCGATCTTGAGGCAGAGCCGGAGCGAAACGAGACCGAACTCAACATATCTCTTGCTCTCGGTCCCTTGCTCATTTCCGTCGCGGGCCCTGGTGCGGATGAAGTTCAGGCTCTCTATCGACAAGCCATGGCACTCTCAGATGGAACTCCCGACCATCGCCGTTTCACGGCGTACTGGGGATGGTGGCGCACGGCTCCCAACTTCAAGGTCATGCGCGAGCGTGCGGATGAACTGTCGTCTATCGTCCACAATCTTGCCGATCCGCATCTGTCCTTGCAGGCTCACCATTGCCAGTGGGCGACCCTCTTCATGCTCGGCGAGCAAAGGCGCTGCTGCGAACACGTGACAGAAGGCCTCGCATTCTACGATGCAACGGAGAATCGGCACGACGCCATTCTCTACGGAGGGCATGATCCCAAAGTATGCGGCCTTGGCGAACAGGCATTGTCGCTCTGGATCCAGGGATTCCCCAAGCGTTCTCAGGCTGTCATGAAAGCTTGCGCCCGGCATGCCGCCGCACTGGATCACCGCGCCAGCAAGACGCATTTCGAGGAAGCCGAGATCAACCTTCTGCATTATCGTCGTGACATAACAGCTGTAAAGGATCGGGCCGCGCGAATGCACCATTTCGCGGAGGAACTCGGCTTCAAGGACATCGCTGCAAAAGCCGAGATCTTCGGCGGCTGGGCCGCAGCGCTCAGCGGCAGTCTTGCTGAAGGAATCGTGTCGATTGAGCAGGGACTTGCAACGCAGCGCATCATCGGTACGCAGGAGGACTTTCCTGCTTATCTGGAGATGCTGGCCGAGGCCTATGGGCTCGCAGGCAAATTCTCGAACGGGCTTGAAGTTGTCGAGGAGGCGATCGGCATAGCGAATGAAACCAGCCTGCGCTATTGGCTTGCCGAACTCCTGCGGCGAAAGGGCGAGTTGCTGTTCTCGCTGGGCAGAGAGGATGAGGCCCTGCGCTGCTATGACGAAGCACTCGCCGCAGCCGAGGCTCAGAACGCGAATGCTCTCTATCTGCGGTCCGCTATCAGCAGGGCCGGTGCTCTCAACATTAAGGGTTTTCGTGACGCGGGTATTTCGCAACTTGAAGCGGCAGTAGCGAGGCTTCCAGAGGCAACACCCACAGTGGATAGAGTTTTAGCGATGGAGCTGTTGAACCGGTTGCGAGGAGCCGCATGAGCGAAACGCCTTCTTTACTGTCAAAACTCTATCTAAAAGGAACTCACCGCGCTCTCGATCCAAGTGAGACGTTGGAGCGGCTACGCCCCATGCTCGGCACATTCGGCATCACTCGGGTTGCAGATGTCACGGGCCTCGACTCCATCGGAATCCCTGTCGCTATCGCCGTCCGTCCCGGCTCACGCTCGAACATTACCTCACAAGGCAAAGGGTTAGACAGGACGTCGGCGAAGGTTTCCGCTATCATGGAGTCTGTCGAAGCCTATTATGCGGAGCGTGTGCAGGGTCCCTTGCTTTGGGCTCATGCGAATGAAATACGAGAGGCTGGCAGAAGTGTCGCCGACTTTCAGAATCTGTCTTTTCATCAGGGTGCGCGCTTCTCTGCGACGACTCGCATTCTCTGGTTCGAGGGGCGGCATCTGTCGACCGGAACCAGCTGTTGGATTCCCTTCGAGTGCGTTCACACCAACTTTGCTCTTCCTAGGCCTGCGGGCAGCGGTCACTTTGCGGCAAGCACCAATGGCCTCGCTTCTGGGAATGATGTGCGTGAGGCTATCGTTCACGGCCTGTGCGAACTGATCGAGCGCGATGCCCAGGTTCTGTTTTCTCTCGATCCGACGCATCTCGACAACCGGCGTTTGGATCTTGCATCCATCGATGAGCCGGACGCAGTCTCCATATTGGCACAGATCGCCGCGAAGGGTTTCTTGACGGCTGTGTGGGACTTGACCTCGGATATCGACGTCGCGGTCTTCAAATGTCACATCATGGAGCGGCGCGGCGGCCCGGGCCTCATGCCGTTGCCGGCCGAAGGGCATGGCTGTCATCCCGATAAAGGCATCGCGCTCTTGAGAGCCATCCTTGAGGCCGTCCAATCCCGCGCGACGATTATCGCCGGTACGCGGGATGATGTGGGGCCGGGTCTCTACGAGCGCTTCGATGACATGGAGGAATTGACCCGATGGCGCGAGCGGCTCGGCTCGGAAAACGCGAACCGATATTATGCGGGCATACCCCATGCCTTCCATGCCGCTGTCGATGAAGATGTCGATTTCATTGTGCAACGTCTCCAGAATGTGGGCCTCGGTGAGATCATGATGGCCGATCTGGTGCCAGACAGCTCCACCCCGCTTTCCGTCGTTCGTGTCATCGTGCCGGGGCTTGAGGGGCCACTTGCGCCGGAGGTCGCCCTCGGAAGGCGGGCCCGCCTGCAAATGGAGCGCATGTCATGAGCATTGTCGTCTTCTGTGGGCCGACCATCTCCGCAGCAGAGGTGCGTGAGTGGATCGACGCGGTCTGCCTTCCGCCGGCAGGATATGGCGATGTCATCCGGGCGGTGGAGATGTCGCCGAGACCGCGTGTCATTGCGATCATCGACGGAGCTTTCCGAAATGTTCCGGCCGTGCGGCACAAGGAGATCCTTTGGGCTCTGTCACAAGGCGTGCATGTGTTCGGAGCAGCCAGCATGGGCGCGTTGCGGGCTGCCGAACTCTTTGACTACGGCATGGTCGGTTTCGGTTCGATCTTTTCCGATTACCGCTCAGACCGGCTGGAAGACGACGATGCCGTTGCCGTGGAGCATGGGCCGCCTGAACTGGGATTTCTGTCCCTCAGTGAAGCGATGGTCGACATCCGCGCAACGCTCGATGCGGCGGTCCTTAATGGCGTTATCGACGGGCATATGAAAAGTCGTCTGCTTGATCACGCAAAGCAGCAATTCTATGCCGACCGTCATTGGCCGGAGCTTCTCAAGTATGCTCGAACCTTAGACTTTGATGCCACGATGGTCGATGCACTGGAGGCTTGGCTGCCAGCAGGAAAGGTTCATCGCAAACGTGACGATGCGTTGGAAATGCTGGCTGCAATCCGCGAATTCATCGCAACCGACCTGCCTCCATTCGAACCGAACTTCACGTTCGAACGAACCGACGTGTGGGATCTCGACTACGAGGGGGCACACAGTCTTCCTCAATCCATCGAAGGCGTCGCACTTCACGTCGAGGATATTCTCGATGAGCTTCGCTTGTCGCCGGATAACTACAGGCTCGTTCAGCAGGGGGCGCTGGTTCGCGCGCTCTCCATCCGGGAAGCGCGACGTCACGGCATGGAGCCGGAGCCGGAGGAGAAGGAGAGAGTGCTACGGGAGTGGCTCCGAGAGCGCGGGATGGGACTGCAGAAGGCCCTCGACGAGAACCGGCTTGGTGAATCGGATCTGGAGGCGTTCGTGAGAGACGAAGCCCTCGTCCGCTGGACGACGGAAAAATTCGAGACTGTGATCCATGATAATCTGCTAGGCGCATTGCGCGCCCACGGCGGGCTTGCCCCACTCATCAAGCGAGCTGAGGTAAAGCGACATGCGCTTCGCAACATGGGAAAGGAAGGAGCGACGACCCAGACGAGCGGTCAATCGCCGACTGCTGTTCTCGGTTGGTTTTGGCGTAGAACATTTCCGGGACAGATGCAGATGATGCCGCCCGAGGCTCTGGCGCAGAAGATGGGATTTCCTGACGTCTCCGCCATGAACAGAGCGCTTCTTCGGGAGTATCTCTTTAGCGAGTACGAGGGGGGTAAAAGTACTGCATCGGGTCGTATCGATTGACTGAGTGCAGGCCTTATCTGAAAATATGCCGGTAGCAGGAGATGTGCCAATGACCGACCTGGTCGAAGTCACGCAAGGCAGACCTGTTCCGGCGGAGTATAGCTATAGCCCCTCTCGCATCACGCTCTACGGTGTTCCCATTTTTGCGCTTGAAATGGGGCAGCAGGGAACGATCGTCTGTACTCCGGATCCTCCTCATCCAGAACGAACGTTGGCTCTCGTCTACGGCTTCTGCTTCCAGGGGCATTGTTACTCTCTGCCTGAGCCCGTGATTGTCCTTGTTGAAGGGAGGGGGCGCCATGCGGATGGATGCGGGTGGGAAGAGCAGGGTTATCGTGCCTGGGATGTCGACAAGCTTGACCAGACCATTCAACTTCAGATCCAAAGTGATACGTTCGAGCAGCTGATCCTCAATCGTAACCTCAATACGACCAAGCAACCTGTTGCCTATTCAATTGCGCACCGAATGGCGCATCGTGGCGGGAAGCTGACCGAATAACCTGAGGAGATGTCGTGATGGCGGCCGTTTTCGGTATCTTTTCCGGCACTCTCGATGAATCGCATGAGCTCAGGGAAGTTGCCAATATCCGTACAGGCAGCACCTTAATCCACGCGCGGTATTTCAGGATAAAGCTGCTCGCCCCGCCATGCGACGCGCTCGATGGTCTGGTCTCTGCGATAATCCGGGGAGCCGAAGGCGCGATCGAGCGCGTCGTCTTTCCTGAGTATGAGGAGATATGGGACAGACGAGACGTACCGGCATTGCCRGAGAATTTTATTGATGGGCGCGTGAAAGAGCAAGAGATCGATCTATGTGATTGCCTGCCCGAATACGAAGATTGCGAAGACGCCTGCGAAGCTGAAGCTCTCGACATTGATCCGCCTGTGCCATCCGTTGGATTCATGGTCCAGGTTCGCCTCATGATCAAGGACCTGCGACCTGGCACGAGGATCAGAGCTATCGTCGCTCTCAGCGAGGATGACGAGCATTCAACGGAACGCAGGCGCCGCGCTCGGGATGTCGATGCCTCTCCAGCGGAAGATAGCGCCAATCTCTCCGACGTAACGGTCGCCCGAGATGACACGGCAGGCGTCGATAAGAGCTGAGCCGAAGGTCTCGAAACTCATCTGGTCGGGAGAAACCGTCCGCCAAGCCGAGACAAGGCAGCGCCCGAAGATATCCCGCGCATCGGCAAGCGCAGCCTTGAAGGCGAAGTGACGGTTCTCGTAATGGCTGGCGAAGGCTTCCGAAACCCGATCCGCAGAATCTCCCACCTTGTTTGTCTCGTAGGCGAGCTCCCACAATTCGCGAGGAATGAGCCCCCGCTCCTCGAGTTCGGACGCATAGAGATAAGCGATGATGTCGAAACATGCTCCCGTGAGCGGCCGCGACACGTCGTGAGGCTCTGGCCCTACCTCCCACATCCGCGCATTGTTGCTGGCAAGTCGAATCTGCTTCGTGTCCGACACTTCGGCGAGGCGGTTGAGTTCATTGAGCGTATAGATATTGCCGCGGCAGGCGCGCAGCAACCTGTCGAGGACAGTATCGAAATGCAGCAGACCGATCAGGGCTGTGACGTCCGCACTCGCCTCGTGGAAGGCGCGGAACATGAGCGGTAATTGGCTGGTGGTGGGCAGGCCCATCAATGAGAACAGGATGGTATGCCCGATCTCATGGGCGATCACGTCGAAGTTGAGCCCGTAAGGATGAACGACGCCCTCGGTCGAGGAAAAGCGGCCGAACTCAATGTAGCCATAGCCGGATTGAGCATTGTCCCAATCGATCACGGGGATGATTTCAAGACGCGGGTAATCCTGTCGAAAGGGCCACTCGATCCGCTGTCCGAGATAGCTCTCGAAGATGTCCATGACCCGTCGAACGGAGCCGTACATATGAACGGCGAGAAAGTCGCGGGACCCAGGGGCGAGGTGTGCGAAATGCCCGTTGGCGTCAGGCTCGACTGGCGGCCTTGTCGCGCCGCGATAGGGCGGGAGATAAGGAAAGGTGTAGGGCTCATCCTTATCGACAGCGTCGATGACATACATCCGGTCGTCTGCAGGGCCTGGGGCGATAGTTCCCGCAGGCGGCGACAGCCAGACGACCTCCGGCTCGGTGAAACCGGAGAGAAACGGCGCTTGCGGGAAGAGCCGAACGCGTGTTCCAAAATCCCGCTCTCGATCGGCGTAGTAGAGCACCATTGCGGTCTGAGCTTAGCCGGTTGCAGTCTCGCTCTACAAAGTGCTCCCAAACTCTCTTGGAGGCAATTTGCTCTTAGGGATCATACTGCCGGATGAGTCAGCCTCTGCCCATCGTATAGAACTCGTCGTTGGGACGCATATTCGTCACGTTGGCCAAGCGGTTCGACATGCCGAAGAAGGCGGCGATGGCAGCGATATCCCAGGCGTCTTCCTCGCTGAAGCCATGGCTGCTCAGGAGGGCTAAATCCGCATCACTCGTGGCATATGCTTCAAAGGCCACTTTCATGGCGAAATCGAGCATAGCCTTCTGTCTGTCCGTGATGTCGGCCTTTCGGTAATTGACTGCGACCTGATCGGCGATCAACGGGTCTTTCGCCCGGATCCGCAGGATCGCCCCATGGGCGACGACGCAATACTGGCACTGATTGGCGTTGCTCGTCGCGACGACGATCATCTCACGTTCCGCCTTCGTGAGGTTTCCCGGCTTGTCCATGAGAGCGTCGTGATAGGCAAAAAAGGCGCGGAATTCATCGGGACGGCGGGCGAGCACCAGAAAGACATTTGGAACGAAGCCCGACTTTTCCTGCACGGCAAGGATCCGTGTGCGGATGTCTTCCGGCAAACCGGCGATCTCCGGCGTTGGAAAGCGGCTTATTGGCGGTTTGTTCATTGTGGCTCCCTTCCTATCCTATTCGCCGGCCCATAGGCTTGGCCGCGGCTCGTTTGCGCACCAGCTTATTCGGCTTGGCCCGCGCGGACAACGCGCTAAAGTAGGGGGAGACAGGAGCAAAGACCGATGACCGCGCCGCAGATTGTTGCCGATGAACCGATCCTGATCCGCGAGGACAGGGAGGGGGTCGTGACCTTGATGCTGAACCGCCCGGGCCAGTACAACGTATTGTCCGAGGAGATGCTGCGGGCGTTGCAGAAGAGCCTGGACGAACTTGCGGCGGATGAAGGTGTGCGCTGCGTCGTCATCGGTGCCGCGGGCAAGGCTTTCTGCGCAGGGCATGACCTGAAGCAGATGCGGTCCGACCCGCGCCAGGAATATTATGAGGATCTGTTCGAGCGGTGCAGCCAAGTCATGCAGAGCATCGTGAACTTGCCGGTTCCGGTGATTGCCCGCGTGCACGGTATGGCAACGGCCGCCGGATGCCAGCTGGTCGCCTCCTGCGACCTCGCGGTTGCAGGCGAGAGCGCAACGTTCGCCGTCTCCGGAATCAATGTCGGTTTATTCTGCTCCACGCCCGCCGTTGCCCTTTCGCGGAATGTCGCGCCGAAACAGGCTTTCGACATGCTCGTGACCGGGCGCTTCATCTCCGCAGCTGAGGCGCTGTCTTACGGGTTGATCAACCGCGTGGCGCCGGATGCCGAACTCAATGCGGCAGTGGCCTTGCTGACGGAGGCGATATGCTCCAAAAGCCCTGTTGCAATCCGAACGGGAAAGGTCATGTTCGCTCGCCAGCGCAGCATGAACTTGGCGGATGCCTATGACTATGCCGGCCAAGTCATGGCTTGCAACATGATGGCCGAAGATGCCGCAGAGGGCATCGATGCCTTCATCGAGAAGCGCAAGCCCGAGTGGAGAGGGCGCTAATCAAGCCCTGTCAATCTCAAGTGGCACCAGCAAGGGCGCGTGCCATTTCGCGCAACTGGAACTTCTGGATCTTGCCTGTAGAAGTCTTCGGAAGCTCAGTGAAGATGACCGTGCGCGGGCATTTGAAGGAGGCGAGGTGCTGCCTGCACCAAGCGACGATGTCATCCGCCGCCACTGACTGACTGGGCTTCAGCTCCACGAATGCGCACGGCGTTTCGCCCCATTTCTCATCCGGCATCGCGACGACGGCAGCAGCTTGGATCGCAGGATGTTTGTAAAGCACATCCTCCACTTCGATGGAGGAGATGTTCTCTCCGCCGGAGATGATGATGTCCTTGGAGCGATCCTTCAGTTGAATGTAGCTGTCAGGATATTTCACGCCGAGATCTCCGGAATGAAACCAGCCGCCCGCGAAGGCTTTTTCTGTCGCAGCCGGGTTCTTCAGGTAGCCTTTCATGACGACATTGCCGCGAAACATGACCTCGCCGAGGGTCTTTCCGTCTGCCGGCACGGGCTGCATCGTATCCGGGTCGAGAACGTCGAGTGCTTCCAGAACCGGATACCGCACACCTTGCCTGGCCTTCTTCGCCGCATACTCGGCCGGGGATAAACTGTTCCACTCATCATGCCATTCGTTGACGACCGCTGGTCCATAAACCTCGGTCAGGCCGTAGAGATGTGTGACATCGAAACCGGCTTCCTTCATGGCAGCCAGCATGGCCTCGGGCGGCGGGGCGGCAGCTGTCATGAAGCGAACTTGGTGGGGCAGGGCGCGCTTCTCAGGCTCAGGCGCATTGAGGAGCGTCGACATGACGATGGGCGCACCGCAAAGGTGAGTGACCTCATGATCTGCCAGGGCGTCATACATGGGCTTTGCCCGCACGGCGCGCAGGCACACATGGGTGCCGGCAACGATCGACAGTGACCATGGGAAGCACCAGCCGTTGCAATGGAACATGGGAAGCGTCCACAGATAGACGGGATGCTGGCCCATTCCGCCAGTGACGATGTTCCCCATGGCGAGCAAATAGGCGCCGCGGTGGTGATAGACGACACCTTTGGGATCGCCGGTCGTGCCGGAGGTGTAGTTGAGCGTGATGGCGTCCCACTCGTCGTGAGGCAGTTGCCATGCGAAATCCGGATCTCCCTCAGCCAGGAGACCCTCGTATTCAAGTTCTCCCAAGCGCTCGCCCGATCCTGTGAATTCCGGATCGTCGTAATCGATGACGAGCGGTTTGGTGGCAGATATTTCGAGAGCGGCCTTCACGACACCTGACATTTCGCGATCCGTGATAAGCACCTTCGCTTCGCTGTGCTCGAGAGTGAAGGCGATGATCTTGGCATCGAGCCGGGTGTTGAGCGTATTGAGAACCGCCCCTGCCATGGGGACGCCGTAATGGCATTCGAGCATGGCCGGCGTGTTGGGAAGCACCACCGACACCGTATCGCCGCGTCGGATGCCGCGCCGGGTCAGCGCCGAGG
>NZ_JBFUMH010000012.1:0-69062 GCF_054049475.1 Microvirga sp. P5_D2
GCGGGATGATACGACGGGCGTCCGGTTGCTTCGGGCACAATGCCTTCAAAGCCCAGAGCTCTCAACTCGAGTGCGTCGACAAAGGCGTCGATGACGCGCACCGGGTTATCGTCGCTGACCCAGTCCTCCAGGCTTTCGGGAAATAGGGTGGTCTGGCTGCGATCCACGCCTTCAACAAAGCGCCTCATCGGATCCTCCAAACAGAGCGGGCAATCCTACCACCAACCGCGTTTTGACACAGCCTGGGTCGGTCTTGGACGTACCGAGCTTCGCGTTGAATAAGAAGACATCTGCCCCGCCCAAGCCTGTCAGAGTGTCGTTGCCATAAACGCCATAGAACTTGTCGTTACCTGTGCCGCCAACAAGCTTGTCCTTGCCCTTGGTGCCATTGAGCGTGAGACCGAACGTGTTGAGGGGGTCGGTTCCAGCAGGAACCACATAGCCGGTGCCGAAGACTTGGAAATGATTGTTGTCATTGTCGAGATCATGCCAGCTCACCAAGAGGCTGCCATCCTTCAGAACCCCAAGACGCGGATTGAATTGATGACCGTCCACAACCTGGTTCACAACCATGGGCGTCGTGACGACCGCGCCTGTTGCCGAGTAAGTCCCGACATAGACATCATTGTCTGCACTGGTTCCATTCATGACTAAGGAGAGTGCAAAGCCACCATCGAGCAGTGCTTCGAGCGCGATGGCACTGATGTTGACCTCTGCGTGATGCAAAGTCAGTTCACTACCGATCAGCGCGCCCTTCGAATTGACGCGCTGTGCCTTAACGGAATCAGTTCCATCGGAGCCGGTTTCTCTCCACGCAACAACGAACTCGCCATTCGCGAGACCAACAACCTGCGGATTGGGTGATCCGGAAGTATGCGGCAGCGTCTTGACGACGATTTCGGTCGACGTTCCATCGGATCCGCGTAGATGCGCTTTGATCGCCGTTGCTGAACTCGACGCGGACGAACCTTGAATGACCATCACATGACCGCCACCACGAAGGCCCGCGATTGCGCCGCCATAGTATCCATCAGCCGAGAATGTTGTCTTCGCGTTACCGCTAGCGTCGAAGACCGCCGTCTTGAATCCGCCGTCGTAATAGCTCACGGCATAGCCACCATCGGCAAGCGTCACGATTTCCGGCGAATTCGCCTTGTTCGAGCCGACCTGTACAGGAGCCTTGAAAGCAGATCCGTTGGAATTGAAAATTCCGGTTTCCAGGGTGTAAGTGGTGAAATAATCAGGACCATACGACCATGCGACCGCGAAACGGCCGTCGGCCAGGGCCGTCACTGAGGTTTCCTCGAAATCACCCGACGCGATGGACTTGATGACAAAGCTCAATCCAATGGTGCTGCCATCGGAGAATAGATCTGACCGACCAGCTCTTTGGCAGTCCCAGCCCCTGCTCGCACTCCGTAGACAAGTATATTTCCGGTTGTCAGGACCGTCCCAAAATGGCCCTTGGTTTCATCGATCTGCCACTCGCCGCCATTACGTGTCAACGCCATAACTTTTAACCCCTCCAGATAACGTAATTATATTACCTAAAAGCTTCACAGGAGTCCATCGGATCTCACAAGGCTGTTCCCTCCCCGAATGGTCTGAATGGACCGCCCGCTTCATTCAGGTTAAACGGCTACGCTCCGAACGAGGGAAGCTGTAACCCATGCGCCTGTCGATCATCACATCGGCCGTCGTCGCGGCCTTGGTGGGCTTTGGCAGCACGATCGCCATTATCATCGCGGCGGCTCGGGCCGTCGGTGCCGATGCGGCGCAGACTTCGTCCTGGGTGGCGGCCCTGTGCCTGTCCATGGCGGCGACGGCGGGGTATTTGAGCATTCGTTATCGCATGCCGGTCGTGACCGCCTGGTCGACGCCGGGCGCGGCGCTGATCGCGGCTTCCAGCGGCATTTCCATTCATGCGGCGGTCGGCTCCTTCCTTCTCGCGGGCGGCCTCATCATGCTTGCCGCCTTCATCAAGCCCTTCGGCCGGCTGATCGAGCGCATTCCCACCTCGATTGCCGCCGCAATGCTGGCAGGCGTGCTGATCCGTTTCGTCATGGCGGTGTTCGAGAGCGCGCAGGGCGCGCCCGGTCTCGTTCTGCCCCTCGTGGGTCTGTTTCTCATCGTGCGACTGTTCAACCCAGCCCTCGCGGTGCTGGCCGTGCTTTTTGTCGGGCTGGGCATCGCCTTCGGAGGCGGCTTGGCCCAGCCCCTCACCTCGGACATGAACCTGTCGACACTCACATTCATTACACCGGCCTTCGAGCCTGCGGCCCTGATCGGCCTTGGCCTGCCGCTTTTCCTGGTAACCATGGCGTCCCAGAACCTGCCGGGCTTCGCGGTTCTGCGCGCTTCGGGCTACACCCCGCCGTCCCACCCGATCCTCGCCGTAACGGGTCTGGCCTCCGTAGTGACGGCGTTCTTCGGCGCTCATACGAGTAACCTTGCCGCCATTTCGGCGGCGATCTGCACCGGGCCGGATACGCATCCCGATCCTGCGAAGCGCTGGCTGGTCGGGCCGTTCTATGCCTTGAGCTACTTGATCTTTGCCGCCTTCAGCGCGGCCCTGATCGGCCTTATCGCGGCCCTTCCACCGGAGCTCATCAAGACCGTGGCGGGCCTTGCCCTGATGGGAGCATTCGCCGGCGCCCTCGGCTCGGCTTTGTCCGATGACAACCAGCGTTTCCCGGCCGTACTGACGCTTGCCGTCACCGCCTCGGGCCTTACCCTCTTCGGCATCGGCTCCGCCTTCTGGGGCCTGGCCGCCGGCCTCATCGCCCTCGGTCTCGATGTCCTCATCCTTCGCCTGCGCAAGCGTGGCTGATCTGGACGGGGGACCTTGTTACGGTTAAGACTTCGTTACCGATAACAAGAACGGGATGCCTTGATGGCCGGGACGAAGGGTTGGGAGCGGCTTGCCGCAGCAGCGATGATGATCTCGCTAGGAGCCTGTCAGGGCTCGGTCAGCGGCTCGCCCGAGGGTGTGCCCGTTGCCCTCGAGAGCATTGACGGCGCCCCGGCCAAGATCCAGACGGCGTTGATCGGCGAGCTGACGACCGCCGCTTCCGACCGCAAGGTCGATCTCGTGGGCTCCAGCGCCCAGGCCCGCTACCGCGTGCGCGGCTACATCTCCACCGAGACTGCCGAAGGCGAGACCAAGGTCGCCTATGTCTGGGACGTGTTCGATGCCCAGAAGCGCCGAGCTAAGCGCCTTGCGGGTTCGAGCCCGGTGAGCATCGGCTCCAGCTCGATCTCCTCCATCGATAAGGAAACCTTGGCGAAACTGGCGGCGGCGAGCATGGACGAGATCGCCGAGTTCCTAGCGGCCTCCAAATCCGAAAATCCGTTCCAGACAGCGGAAATTTCGGACGAGGAAATTCCCCCTGCCCTGCAGTGAGAGCATGGGCGTAAGTTGATATTGCCGCACATAGCGGCACTGACTCATATTGTGACGGTTTCGTATCGCTGCTAAGACCCTTTCGCCTGGCCGCGCAAATGTTTCACTATTGCGCCATGGGCTCCACGGTCACTCAAAGCTAGAAGTTGCTTGCATGAAGCTCGTAGCGGGAAACTCCAACCGCCCCCTGGCCGAGGCCATCGCCGCCTATCTCAATGTTCCGCTCGCCAAGGCACAGGTGAAGCGCTTCGCGGACATGGAGGTGTTCGTCGAAATCCAGGAGAATGTGCGCGGCGAGGATGTGTTCATCATCCAGTCGACCTCGTACCCCACGAACGATCACCTTATGGAACTGCTCATCATCACTGATGCCCTGCGCCGCGCCTCGGCGCGCCGCATCACGGCGGTGATTCCCTATTTCGGCTATGCCCGGCAGGACCGTAAACCCGCCGCCCGCACGCCGATCTCGGCAAAGCTGGTGGCCAACATCATCGCCCATGCGGGCGTCGACCGCGTGCTGACGCTGGATCTCCATGCCGGCCAGATCCAGGGCTTCTTCGACATTCCCACCGACAACCTATTCGCGGCCCCTACCCTCGCTCGCGACATAAAAGAGCACCTTGATGGCGACCGCATGGTGGTCTCGCCGGATGTGGGCGGCGTGGTGCGCGCCCGCGCGCTCGCCAAGCGCATCGATGCCTCGCTCGCCATCGTCGACAAGCGCCGTGAGCGCCCCGGCGAGTCGGAAGTCATGAACATCATCGGCGACGTCGCCGGCCGCTCCTGCATCCTGGTGGACGACATCATCGATTCCGGCGGCACCCTGGTGAACGCGGCGGATGCCCTCCTCGCCAATGGCGCGAAGGAGGTCTACGCCTACATCACCCACGGCGTGCTCTCAGGCGGCGCGGTGGCGCGCATCGCAGGCTCTAAGCTCAAGGAACTCGTGATCACCGACTCGATCATGCCGACCGAAGCCGTGAAGGTCGCCCACAACATCCGCGTGATCAGCATCGCCCCGCTAATGGGCGAGGCCATTGGACGCACGGCGACGGAAAGCTCGGTGTCGAGCCTGTTCGACTGATCATCTGGCAGTTTCAAAGAAGGCCGGGCAGCGAAAGCTCCTGGCCATTTCTTATGCCCGCCGTGATCGGCTTGTCAGGATAAGCCAGGGCGTCGGCACCGCGCGCCATTCCCACACGGTCAGCAGTTGGTCGAGATGGCCGAGCCGCTGGAGCCAGTCCGGCAAGTCCGGAACGACGGTTTCGGCCTGCTTGATCTCGATCTCATGCGTATCGCGAAACCGGTTGGCCAGCATGGTCACTGTCCTCTCGCGGTCGGGATGGACCTCGACGACCATGTCGAGCCATCCATAATCAGCCTGGGTAGGATCGAGCAGATCGAACTCGGCCCCTTCGCAATCCATGACGAGAAGCGCATGTGCCTCCTGGCCTGAGCGAACTTTCAGCTCCTCGCGGACATTCAGGAGCTGGCCCGGCTCAAACGCTTCCCGGAGATCGATCTGGCTCCCAACTCCGTTGAGGCTTGCAAGCTCCGCGCACATTTTCCGGGCACGGGGGTCGATATCCCAAGCCAGAACGGGAGTGCCAGGCAGAAGGCGGGCGCAGCCGATGGCGTAGTAGCCTTCGGCACAGCCGATATTGAGAACGGCATCGTAGCCACGCTGCGGCAGGCTTTCGAAGAAGGGCTGGAGGCAGGTCTCATAGGCACCCAGAAGCTTTGCCGTGACCCCGCCCTCGGAAGGGCGGGCCAGATAAGTCATGCCGGCGAAGGGCCCATTCTGAATGGCTGTCCCATGGTGATGGACCATGGTCTGACCGAGGAGCTGGGAGCGCCATTTGGCAAGTGCGCGGAGAGTCTGTTCGAGTTTCTGCCGCTCGCTCAAGGGAGAGGCCAGGATCTGCTCCACGCGATCGAAGGCGGCACGGTCCAGGCTCATGAGGGCACCTTAAACGTCATAATATGTCTTTTATTTGCTTCTAGCTCTTTCCAGGCCGTTACCAAAGTGTTGTCAGGGCAGGACTTTGGAGCTATAAGCCGCCTCGCGCCCGCTCGACACCCTTGGAGGCACGGGCGCGAACCTCATGGCCGCCGATAGATTTCCTCATAGGAAGCCTTGGCGGCCATCGGTTTTATAGCCACCATTTTAAGGACCACGACCATGAGCGAAATTAAGCAAATCAAGGCCGTGGCGCGCGACCGGAGCGGCAAGGGGGCCGCCCGGGCTGTTCGTCGCCAAGGCCAAGTTCCAGCTGTTATCTACGGTGCCGGTCAGCCGGCCCAGACGATTGCCCTCGACTTCAATCAGACCAAGCAGCTGATCTTTGCCGGCCACTTCCTCACCACGATCTTCGACATCGACGTGGACGGCAAGTCCGTTCGCGCCATTCCGCGCGACTACCAGCTCGATCCGGTACGCGACTTCCCCATACACATCGACTTCCTGCGCGTTTCTGCCGGCCAGACCATCAAGGTCGTGGTTCCGGTGCACGTGGTCGGCCAGGAGAAGAGCCCCGGCGTGAAGCGCGGCGGCACGGTTCAGATCGTCGAGCACTCGGTTGAGCTCGCGGTTTCACCCGACGCGATCCCGGACTACATCGAAGCTTCGGTCGAGGGTCTCGACATCGGCTCCTCGGTTCACCTCAGCGACATCAAGCTGCCGAAGGGCGCGAAGGCTACCTCCACGGAGAACGCCACCCTCGTCACCGTCGTGGCCCCGACCGGCCTGAAGGAAGAAGACGCGGCGGCTCCGGCTGCTGAAGGCGCCGCTGCCTAATCGGCTTTGATCGGGCGTTTCAAAGCCCATTGATCGGCTTCAACGCTCCGACCGCAAGGCCGGAGCGTTTCATTATGAGAATGCCTTGCGATGCGCCTTTTCGTCGGCCTTGGTAATCCCGGCTCCCGCTACGCCAGAAACCGCCACAACATCGGTTTCATGGCCGTGGACGAGATTGCGCGCGTGCACAACGCGGGCCCTTGGCGCAAACGGTTTCAGTCCGAGGCGGCCGATGCGGTCATCGGCGGCGAGAAGGTTCTGCTCATCAAGCCGCAGACCTTCATGAACCTGTCCGGCCAGGCGGTAGGAGAAGCGCAGAACTTCTTCAAGATTCCGCTGGGCGACGTGACGGTTTTCTACGACGAACTCGACCTTCCGCCCGCCAAGCTGCGCGTGAAGATCGGCGGCGGCAATGCGGGCCATAACGGCCTGCGCTCGATCTCGGCCCATTGCGGCAACGATTACCGCCGGGTTCGCCTCGGCATCGGCCATCCGGGCCACAAGCCCCTGGTGCAGCACCATGTGTTGGGCGATTTCGGAAAAAGCGAAGAGGCATGGGTCGACGACCTGTGCCGCATCATCGCGGACAACGCTTCCCTGCTCGCCAAGGGCGAGGATGGAAGCTTCCAGAACAAGGTCCACCTCGCCATGGAGGCGAGAGGCTGGACGGATGTGAAGCGGCCCGGCGAAAAGGCCGCCGAGAAATAGAAATTTACACCGGCCCTCGGCCGGCCAAATGAACCATCACGCTGGCCGCAGAGCCAGCTATGACAAGGAGTGAGGCCATGGGCTTCAAGATGGGCATCGTCGGTCTGCCGAATGTCGGCAAGTCCACCCTCTTCAATGCGCTGACGCAGACGGCGGCGGCGCAGGCCGCGAACTATCCGTTCTGCACCATCGAGCCGAATGTGGGCGACGTGGCCGTGCCGGACGAGCGACTCGACCAGCTCGCGGGCATCGCGGGCTCGGCGCAGATCATCCCGACCCGCCTCACCTTCGTGGACATCGCGGGCCTCGTGCGTGGCGCGTCGCAAGGCGAAGGCCTCGGCAACCAGTTCCTCGCGAACATCCGCGAAGTGGATGCCATCGCCCACGTGGTGCGATGCTTCGAGGATACGGACATCACCCATGTCGAGGGCAAGATCGAACCCGTCGCCGATATCGAGACCATCGAGACCGAGCTGATGCTGGCCGACCTCGACAGCCTCGAGAAGCGCGTCACCGCACTTGAGAAGAAGGCCAAGGGCAACGACAAGGAAGCCAAGGAAACGCTCGACCTCGTCAACCGCACCCTGCCTCTGCTGCGCGAGGGCAGGCCCGCGCGCTTCGTGGAGCGTAAGCCTGAGGAAGAGCGCCTGTTCCAGATGCTGGGCCTGCTCTCCTCCAAGCCTGTTCTCTACGTGTGCAACGTGGAAGAAGCCTCCGCCGACCAGGGCAACGGCTTCTCCGAGAAGGTGTACGAGCGCGCCAAGGAAGAAGGCGCGAAGGCCGTCGTCGTCTCGGCCAAGATCGAGAGCGAGATCGCCGTTCTCGATGCGGCGGAGCAGAAGGATTATCTCGACGCCGTCGGCCTTGCCGAACCCGGCCTCAACCGCGTGATCCGCGCCGGCTACGATCTGCTCGGCCTCATCACCTACTTCACCGTCGGCCCCAAGGAAGCCCGCGCCTGGACGATCACCAAGGGCACCAAGGCCCCCGGCGCCGCCGGCGTGATCCATACGGATTTCGAGAAGGGCTTCATCCGCGCCGAGACCATCGCCTATGCGGATTACACCACGCTGAAAGGCGAGGCCGGCGCGCGCGATGCGGGCAAGCTGCGGCTGGAAGGCAAGGAATACTCGGTGCAGGACGGCGACGTCATGCACTTCCGCTTCAACACCTAAGCTTCAATACCTGAAAGTCTGTCGGAATCCTGAACGCCCGCTTCGCGGAGCGTTCAGGCCGGCTCTGCTTTGATGTCCTCAACTGGGGACTTAAATCCATGCCGACCATGCTTGATTCATTCATCTCGACCGTCATCGCGCCTGGCTTCGGCAGCGCGGAATTTTTTGTGGCCGCACTCGTAGCCTGCGGCCTCATCATGATCGCGATCTCGTCGCTCCTGCCGAAGACGGCTTCCGACGAGCTGGAATGGTGGGAGCGGTAAGCGTCCTACGGTAGACGCAGCGCTTTCGGGCCGATGCCCAAACCGATCTGCAGGCTCTCGGCGATGCGCTGGGCCCGAACGATGTAGAACTCCGCCACATCCTTCTCGAAGATCTCCCGCGCCGTCGCCTCGAACAGCTCAAGCCATCGCTTGAAAAGCTGCTCGTTGAGCGGAAGCCCGAAATGGGCGGCCTGTGGCTTGCCGCTGTAGCGCGCGGTTCTCAGCGCGATCGACGACCAGAAATCCACCATCAGCGCCAGATGCTCGTTCCAGCGGCCAGACAGGGCCTGATGGAAGATCGGGCCGAGTTTGGGATCCTGCAGCACGCGGTCGTAGAACGTGACGACAAGCTCGCGGATCATCTCCTCCGTGACGCCCTCGGCGGGAGTGATGATCGGGATGCTGCGGCCGGTAGCGGAAGGGGCCAAGGCCGATCTCCTCTGTTCAACACGGTGGGACAGGAGCGAAAGCGCCTGTCCCTGTCGATGGTTCAAGGTGAAGCCGGGCCGTTATGAGCGGCCCGGCTTGAGGTTCAGTGGTGGCTGTGCGGAGCAGCCGGGGTCGCTTGGGGGCCGTGAGGATATTCCTTGCTGTGCGAATGAGTGCTCAGCTCTGTAGCCTGGACCGCATCGGTAGTGGAACCATAGAACACCCCGTGCAATCCCCAATAGCCGGTGACGAACACCACGAGGGCAACGGTGAGGCCTGCGGGAACCGAACCCAGGCTGCTCAGGCGAGGCAGGGCGCTCGGCATCTTCACGGCAATTGCCTTGGCATCGCGGGTCGGATCGGCGGCGACCAGGAATAGGGCGGCCATGATCAGGGCATGGCCCACGAGGTCGATACGTCCGAAGGGATAGACGGCGGTGAAGAAGATCAGCAGGAGCGACGCGGCCGAGAGACGGCGCACCAGGGGTGTCCAGAGAAGGCCGAAGCCGAGGGTGAATTCCGCCACGCCGGCCATCGGGATAAACACGTCACGCGGCATGCCGAAGGTCAGGAAGGGCTTTTCCTCGACGAGTGGGTAGAACCAGTTCGGATAGGCGAACTTCTCCAGGCTCGACCACATGAGCGCGATTGCGATGCCCCAGCGCAGGGCCAGGAAGCGGCGCTCACGCCATTTCTCGTCGCTGGAAGACGCCATCACCAGATAGGCGGCTACGCCGACGCCGAGCGCCAAGTAGTCGAGAAGGTGGAAGAGATCGTATTCGCGAAGCGCCACCACCCAGAGGGCGATGATGCCACCGGCCGCAACCGGCATGGTACGGCGCGAGAACACGCACATGGCGATGAGCAGCTGGGCCCAGGAAATGATTTCGGAATCGGTCTTCAGATCGGGGGTGAGATAGATGCCACCAACAGCGAAGATTGCTACGAAGAACCCAGCGATGGACGAGCGCATGAAATCGTCGGAGCGGCTCCAAAGCGGCGCGCTGAGGCGATCAAGACCCGACAGGACCCCGCGGCCCAGAGATGTCCGCTCGACCGTCATGGTGGCCAGGAAGAAGGCGAGTACGAGGCCGATCCCGGTCCAGAACCATGGGTTGGTCAGGGTCTGGGTGATCGGCTGCGGGGCAGCATCCACGATGTACGGCGCGAACCACTTCACATGCGCCTGAGCCGGCAGGGTGAAAGTTATGAAGGAGCCGAGTGCAAAGAAGCTCAAGCCGGCGCGCTTTAGCGAAAAAGGGTTTCCTGCTCTTGGCGCAGGGTGCTCGGGGCCATTTGTGGGAGCCGCGGAATACATGACGTCCTCGTACTTTCGACTTCGATCTGAGATACCGTCGGTTTACGCGGATCGGGTCCAGGCGAAAATTCAGATCATGCCCCTAAGGGCTTTCCCTAATATCACCATAGGCTTGGCTTTAAGTCGGGCCGCGTTCGGATCGTTCGGGACTCCTGGGCGTTGACCGTGATCCCATCCTCTCAAGCTTCAGCACATGCAACTCCACCATCGACACGACTGGAACCTGACGCCCTCCGAGGCCATCGCCCTGCAGCAGCAGCTGAGGAGCGAGGTCGTTTCCGACCGTCCCATCGATCTTGCTGCGGTCAAGCTGATCGCCGGGGTTGATGTGAGCGTGAAGAACGAGCAGTCGCAGGCTGCTATCGTAGTCATGACCTTTCCGGGCTTTCTCCCCGTCGAGACGGTTCTGGCGCAGCGCCCGACCCCTTTTCCTTATGTGCCGGGCTTGTTGAGCTTTCGCGAAGGGCCGGTGCTGGAGGAGGCGTTAGAGAAGCTGAAAGCCGAGCCGGACGTGTTCCTGTTCGACGGCATGGGGATCGCCCATCCCCGCCGCATCGGCATCGCCAGCCATATGGGCCTGTGGCTTCAGCGGCCGACCATCGGCTGCGGCAAGACGCTGCTCTGCGGCCGCTACAAGGACCTGGGGGAGGAGAAGGGCTCCGCCGCG
This sequence comes from Microvirga sp. P5_D2, assembly GCF_054049475.1. Classification (NCBI taxonomy): domain Bacteria; kingdom Pseudomonadati; phylum Pseudomonadota; class Alphaproteobacteria; order Hyphomicrobiales; family Methylobacteriaceae; genus Microvirga; species Microvirga sp. P5_D2. The sequence goes on from NZ_JBFUMH010000012.1 coordinate 10,761, forward strand.
CCTCTCATCGACCGCAAGGAGACCATTGGAGTGGCTCTGCGCACCCGCACCGCCAAAAACCCGATGTTTATTTCGCCGGGACACCTGGCCGATATTCCCACGGCTGCCGAACTCGTGCTGCAATGCTCACCAAAGTATCGCTTGCCCGAGCCGATCCGCCTGGCGCACAACGCAGCTGGACAATTCAGCCCCTGACCGGGCTTTGAGTTCAGCGAAGCGCCGACCCAGATCCCATTACACAGATCAGACCGATGCCCCGTTTTGCCTTTGAAGATTTCACCCCCGGCCACACGCAAATGCTCGGCCCCGTCACCGTCGCGAAAGAGGATATCCTCGGCTTCGCGCAGGAATACGATGCGCAGCCCTTCCATGTGGACGAGGTCGCCGCCAAGGATAGCTTCATCGGCACCCTCATCGCGTCGGGCTGGCATACCTGCTGCATCAACATGCGCCTCGTCGCGGACCAAACGCTGCTCGGCTCGACCGCCATGGGCGCGCCCGGCATCGACGAAGTGAAATGGATCAAGCCCGTCCGGCCCGGCGATACCCTGCGCTCGCGCATGACGATCTTCGACAGCCGCCCCTCGAAGAGCAAGCCCAACCTCGGCCTCGTGCAGTTCGGCTACGAGATGCTGAATCAGGCGGATGAGACCGTGTTCACCCAGAAGAACTGGGTCATGTTCGCCCGAAGAGACGCCGAGCCCTTCTCCGGCGGAAAAGGCGTTCTGGCCGCCGCTGCTTCATCCATGCCAGGCAAGGTGCCGGAGCGGGAGATCCCGCATATTTCGGCCAATCCCTATTTCGAGGATTTGGTGATCGGCGAGACGGAGGAGCTGGGCTCCTACACTTTCGAGCCCGACGACATCATCCGCTTCGCCACGCAGTTCGATCCGCAGCCCTTCCATACGGATGCGGAGGCTGCGAAGAACAGCCTGTTCGGCGGCCTCTGCGCCTCGGGCTGGCAGACGGCGAGCATCTGGATGAAGCACATGGTGGGCTATCGCGAACGCATCCGCACCAATGCACTCGCCCGCGGCGCGAGGCCCGCAAGGCTCGGCCCCTCCCCCGGCTTCACCAACCTGAAATGGCTCAAGCCCGTCTATGCGGGCGACACAGTGACCTATCGTACGACGGTCACGGCCAAGCGCGCATCGGCCTCACGCCCCGGCTGGGGCCTCGTGTTCCACCACAACACCGGCACGAACCAGCATGGCGAGGAGGTGTTCTCCTTCGACGGCATGGTGTTCTGGGAGCGGCATCCTTAAGTGTCAGCGCGCGCATCCTTCCCGGCATCGGCCCGCGCCTGCGTTTCTTCATCGAGAACGGCGCGGATCGTCGCGAGGAAGGGATGGGCGGAGGTCTGCTTCTGCCCGTAGCCAAGATTGAAAGCGTAATCGAAGTCTTCAGGGTTCTTGCCCTGATTGTGCTGGAGAATAGTCTCCAGCTTGTCGAGACCTTTGGCGAGGATGGCCTCCGGCGAGGCGGCCGTCTCGTATTCCTCCCATAGCTCGATGATCTCGGCGCGCTTGTTCGGATCGAGCGCCTGCGTGAGCACTTCGAGATCCGCCCTCTCCCGAGCGGACTTGTTCATGTCCCCGGTCTGCAAGATGGCGGGAATGTCTCCGCTTAGGGCCTCCCCGAGATCGTGGACGATGCAGAGCTTGATGAGACGCGGCACATCGATGTTCTCGAACTCATCCGCGAAGACGAGCGCCATGAGGCACAAGCGCCAGCTATGCTCGGCCACGCTCTCGGGACGGCCCTCGGACGTATAACCGCTGCGCAACGTGCTCTTGAGCCTCTCCGCCTCGCGTAAGAACTCCAACGTGCCTTGGATGCGATCCGCTGACATGGCAGGCGCTCTTAATGCCCCTCGAAGCTCACGAGGCTGCGTACCTCGACGCCGAGATCGCGCAGCTTTTGCGCACCGCCGAGATCCGGCAGATCGATGATGAAGCAGGCGGCGATGATGTTGGCGCCCATCTGGCGCAGCAGCTGCGTGGCCGCCACGGCGGTGCCACCAGTGGCGATGAGATCGTCCACCAGGATCACGCGCTCGCCCTGGCCGATGGCATCCGTGTGGATCTCCATCTCGTCCACGCCGTACTCGAGCGAATAGACGATGCGCACGGTCTCGTGGGGCAGCTTGCCCTTCTTGCGGATCGGCACGAAGCCGGATGAGAGCTGATGCGCGATGGCGCCGCCGAGAATAAACCCGCGCGCTTCGATGCCAGCGACCTTGTCGACACGCCCGCCGGCGAAGGGATGCACTAGCTCGTCCACCGAGCGGCGGAAGGCCCGCGGATCACCGAGCAGGGTCGTGATGTCGCGAAACACGATGCCGGGTTTCGGGTAATCCGGAATCGAGCGGATCGCGGCTTTGAGATCGGTGAGGAGACGCTGGTCCATGGTGAAGCCTGCAAGTTTGACGAGGTTTATCTAGTCCGATGCCTGAGAGATTGCGAGAGCGGCTATCACTTGAGCACGCGTCCGGCGACTGCATCGAGCTTCTTCAGAAGCTCCGGATCGCGCGCGGAAGGTGCTGTCATGATGGCGCCGTCGAGCGCGTGGTTGGAGCCTACGGGGCACGGCTCATGCTCGGCCGGGAAATCGCGGGCGACGTGGGCGATGAGCCGCGCCACCTTCGTGGCGTTCTGGTGCGCCATCTTCACGACGGAAGCGACATCTACATTGTCATGATCCGGATGCCAGCAATCGTAATCGGTCACCATGGCGATGGTCGCATACGAGATTTCCGCCTCGCGGGCGAGCTTGGCCTCGGGCATCGCCGTCATGCCGATCACGTCGTAGCCGAGCTTCTTGTATGTGATGGATTCGGCGTAAGTTGAGAATTGCGGTCCCTCGATGCACACGAGCGTACCGCCGAGGGTGAACGGCATCTTCTCGGCCACCGCCGCATCGGCGATGCGCTGGCGCAGGATGGGGCTCACCGGATGGGCCATGGGCACATGGGCGACGCAGCCCTTGCCGAAGAACGAGCTCTCGCGCTTATGCGTGCGATCCACATACTGATCCACGAGCACGAAGAAGCCGGGATAATACTCGTCCTTGAACGACCCGCAGGCGGAGACCGAGATCAGATCCGTGACGCCGGCCCGCTTCATCACATCAATATTGGCGCGGTAATTGATGTCGGAGGGAGACAGGTGATGACCACGCCCGTGACGGGGCAAAAACGCCACCGTCGTCTCGCCGATGCGGCCCATGTGCAGCACGTCGGAAGGCTCACCCCAGGGAGACGCGATGCGCTCCTCGCGCATGTCCTCGATCCCCGGCAGGTTGTAGACGCCCGAACCGCCGATGATGCCTAGGATCGCTTTCGTCATTCCACCCTCGCCAGATTGGAAACCGGCCTCTGTCATAGCCGAGGGGGAGCTCTACCCCAAGTCTGCCCACTCATATCCGGGGGATTAAATGCCGCGCCCATATCCCGCCAGGAAATAATGTACCCGATCCGCCGATACGCCACATATAGGGGCTCGATCATCATCGGCGGAAAGGCAGATCAACCATGTCCGAGACGACGCGCCCCTCCTTTATTCGGCACTACGAAGAGCTCCAGAGCGATGGCACCGCCGTCTTTCGCGGCACGAAGGAGTTGCGCAGCATCAATTCGCCCTTCTCCGAGGCGCTCGGCCTCACGAAGCTCGGCATTCATCATGAATTGTTGCCTCCGGGACGCCGCACCTCGTTTCCGCATGCGGAAAGCGCCGAGGAGGAGTTCGTCTACGTGATCGAAGGCACGCCGGATGTCTGGATCGACGGCGAACTCTTCCGGCTTGCTCCAGGCGATGCTGTGGGTTTTCCGGCCGGAACGGGGATAGCGCACAGCTTCCTCAACAACAGCGACGAGCCCGTCCGGCTTCTGGTTGTCGGCGAGGCGAGCAAGGACGAGAACCGCATCGTCTACCCGGTCAACACCGAGCTGCGCGCTCATCGCACCGATTGGTGGGACGATGCGCCGGTCCGTCCTCTCGGCCCCCATGACGGCAAGCCGCGCCGGCCGGAATAGTCAGCGCAAAGGAAACACGCGGAGCTCGTCAGACTCCATACAGGGAAACAGCGTCTCGCGAACGAGCTTGATGTTCTCCACGCGCGCCCCGATCGAAACCGGCAGGCCCTCGATGGCGGCAATGATCTCGTTTGGTATCTCAGCGGATACCCGGTAGCGCGCCAGGGTGGAATGGATGAGGTTGTAACGCATGGGCTTCAGCCCGGCGGGTGGCGGGATGAGCTCGGCGATCCTGTGCCGGGTCGTCTCGATGAGGCCGGAGGATTCAGTCGCAATGGCGATGATGGCTGTATCGGTGACTTTCAGGCGCGAATACATGAGCTCGATCGGACCATGGCCCCGGCAGATATTGTCGAGGATTTCGCCGCAGGGCTCGGCGATGCTTCGCCAGTAGGCTTCCTTATCGAACCGGTCCTTCACGTTAGCCAAAGCGTAGAGGGTCTGGTGAAGCGCCTCGGGCGGGGCCGTGTGGAGCGGGTGGGGCCAATGCGCGGCAATGGCCTTCTGCAGTTCCCCGAGCGAGGCCTGAGGTTCAGCGGTAAGATGCGGCTGGACGTGAAAGGCGAGGCAGGGCTGCCCCCAGATGTCGTCGGCGATGGTCTTCAGCATATGTCGAACATTAGCCAGCGCAGCAACAAAGTCACCCCAAAAGAAAAAGGCCCCGAAACCGGGGCCTTTCTCGTGAACGTTATGGGTTGTGCGTCATCGGCGGGGTGGCGTGGCCTTCGACCTCGCCGCCTACACGGGCCCAAACCTTCTTCTTGGTGAAGTAGAGCAGGCCGGACAGGACGAGCAGGAACAGCATGACCTGGAAGCCGAGGCGCTTGCGGGCCTCGAGGTGCGGCTCCGCTGCCCACATGAGGAACGCCGTCACGTCGTGGGCGTACTGGTCGACCGTCTCGGGCACCTGAGGCTGGCCGGCCTCGTTCTTCGGATACTCGACTTGCCCGTCGCTCAAGGGCTTCGGCATCGCGATGATGTGGCCTGGATAGTAGTGGTTGTAGTGACCGCCCGTGGGCACGGTGAAGCCAGCCGGAGGCTCCTCGTAGCCGTTGAGAAGAGCGGTCACGTAGTCCGCGCCGTTTTCCGAATACTGGCGGAACACGTCGGTGACGAACCAGGGGAAGCCGCGCTCGTAGGTGCGGGCCTTGGCCATCAGGGACAGGTCCGGCGGGGCCTTGCCGCCATTGGCCGCTGCCGCCGCGTTCTCATTCGGGAACGGCGACGGGAAGCGGTCGGCCGCACGACCGGCACGCTCGAACATGTCGCCGGCCTCGTTCGGGCCGTCCTGGATCTTGTACTCGGCAGCGAGAGCCTTGACCTGGGCCTCGGAAAATTCCGGGCCGCCGGGCTGAGCCAAGTTGCGGAAGGCAACGTAGCTCAGGCCGTGGCAGGAGGCGCAGACCTCCCGGTAGACCTTGAAGCCGCGCTGGAGCTGGGCCCGGTCAAACTTGCCGAACGGACCCTGGAAGCTCCATTTCTGCTGCGGCGGGACCGGGGTCTCGCCGGCGGCATATGCCGGGGCCGCGAAGCCGAGAATGGCCACTGCGATGAGAAGAGTACGCTTCATCATTGTTCTGTTCCTCAACGCTCGCATCAGCCCTTGGAATGTGGCTCGGCATTGGCGCCGGTCGGAATGCCCGCCCCACCCTTCTGCACGCCCATGACGGATTCGAGAATCGAATTCGGCAGCGGCAGCGGACGCTCGATAAAGCCGAGCACCGGCAGGACGATCAGGAAGTGGGCGAAGTAGAGCACGGTGCAGATCTGTGACGCGATCACGTACCAGCCTTCGGCAGGACGCGAACCCAGCCAGCCGAGGATGATGCAGACGATCACGAAGAGCCAGAAGAACTGCTTGTAGAGCGGGCGGTAAGCCGTGGAGCGGACCTTCGACGTGTCGAGCCAGGGCATGAACACCCAGATCACGATGGCCGCGCCCATGGCGATGACGCCGCCGAGCTTATCGGGAATGGCGCGCAAGATCGCGTAGAAGGGCAGGAAGTACCACTCGGGGACGATGTGCGACGGCGTCACGGCCGGGTTCGCCGGGATGTAGTTGTCCGCATGGCCGAGATAGTTCGGCATGTAGAACACCCAATAGGCGAAGAACAGCATGAACACGACGACGGCGAAGATGTCCTTGATCGTGGCATAGGGCGTGAACGGAACCGCGTCCTTGCCCGACTTGATCGGAATGCCGGTCGGGTTGTTCTGGCCCGGCACGTGCAGCGCCCAGATGTGCAGGCCGACGACGCCGGCGATCATGAAGGGCAGCAGGTAGTGCAGGGAGAAGAAGCGGTTCAGGGTCGGGTTGCCCACCGAGTAGCCGCCCCAGAGGAAGCTCACGATGGTCTCACCGACGACCGGGATCGCCGAGAAGAGGTTGGTGATCACGGTAGCGCCCCAGAAGCTCATCTGGCCCCAGGGAAGCACGTAGCCCATGAAGGCGGTGGCCATCATGAGGATGAAGATGATCACGCCGAGGATATAGAGAACCTCGCGCGGCGCCTTGTAGGAGCCGTAGTAGAAGTTCCGGAAGATGTGGATGTACACGGCCACGAAGAACATGGACGCGCCGTTGGCGTGCAGGTAGCGGAGCAGCCAGCCGTAGTTCACGTCGCGCATGATGTGCTCGACGGACTGGAAGGCCATGCCTGCGTTCGGCGTGTAGTACATGGCCAGGAACACGCCCGTCACGATCTGCGACACGAGCATGAAGGCCAGGATGGCGCCGAAGGTCCAGAAATAGGTCAGGTTCCGCGGCACCGGGAACGCGATGAACGAGGAATGGACGAGCCCCGCGATGGGCAAGCGGCTCTCGAACCACTTGCCGAAGGCGCTCTTGGGAACATAAGTCGTGGGATGTGCGCTCATGGATATCGCCTGATCGTCGCGGTGGGTTTACGCCGTTGCTTCTTCTTGGCCGATCACGATCTTCGTGTCGGACGCGAAGGCATAGGGCGGGATCGGCAGATTGATCGGCGCCGGGCCGCCGCGGACGCGCCCGGAGGTGTCGAAGATCGAGCCGTGGCACGGGCAGAACCAGCCATGGTATTCACCCTGCTGGCCGAGCGGCACGCAGCCCAGATGGGTGCAGTTGCCGTAAACGATGAGCCACTGGGCTTTGCCTTCCTTCACGCGGGCCGCGTCGGGCTGCGGATCGCGCAGGGACGAGACGTTCACGTCCTCGGCCGCCTTGATCTCCTCAGCCGTCCGGTGACGGATGAAGATCAGCTTGCCGCGCCAGAAGACTTTTACGATCTGGCCTTCGGCAATGGGGGTCAGGTCGACTTCGACGGGGGCACCGGCCGCCACAGTCGCCGCATCGGGCGCCAGGGAGCTGACGAAGGGCCATACCAGGGTTGCTCCGCCGACGACGGCGGCTGCGCCCGTGGCGATGTAGAGGAAATCGCGCCGTGTCGGCTCTGCGACGGTCGTGGTGGTCTCGGCCACTTGGCTCTCCAGCATTGATCCAAAAACGAGAACCGCGCGTCTGAAATGCTTGGTAACCCAGGCACCAGGCGCCATGTCCCCGCAATCGAGGAAGCATAGGCGGCAACGCGCGCGCAATGCGACTGGGAGTCGCCGCGCGGGCGCTCTTTGGCACGGCCAAGCCCGCCTGTCCATAGCGGATTGGAGTTGTTCCAGTCTAACCCTTATGCGGAAACCGGTTCGTCAGCCCCGAGGAACCCGCCGGATTGGCGCCGCCAGAGCCGGGCATAAAGCCCACCATGCTCCAGAAGTTCCGCATGGGTTCCCTCCTCCACGACCCTGCCTTTTTCCAGCACGATGAGCCGGTCGAGGGCGGCAATCGTGGAGAGCCGGTGGGCGATGGCGAGCACCGTCTTGCCCTCCATGAGGGTGGCGAGCGATTCCTGAATGGCCGCCTCCACCTCTGAATCGAGGGCCGAGGTCGCCTCGTCCAGCACCAGTATCGGCGCGTCCTTCAGGATCACGCGGGCAATCGCCACCCGCTGACGCTGCCCGCCGGAGAGCTTTACCCCTCGCTCGCCCACATGGGCGTCATAGCCCCGCCGGCCCCGGTGATCCTCCAGCTCCAGAATGAACTCATGGGCATGGGCGAGGCGCGCGGCATGGATGATCTCCTCGTCCGCGGCATTGGGGCGGCCATAGGCGATGTTGTCCCGGATAGAGCGATGGAGGAGCGATGTATCCTGGGTCACAACGGCGATGGAATCCCGCAGCGAGTCCTGACCGACCCTGGAGATGTCTTGTCCATCGATCAGGATTCGCCCGCTTTCCACATCGTGGAGGCGCAGGAGCAGCGAGGTGATGGTGGTCTTGCCCGCCCCGCTGGTTCCCACGAGGCCGACCTTCTCGCCAGCCCGGATCGTCAGGTCGAGGCCGTCGATTACCCCCTCCTCCCGTCCATAATGGAAGGAGACATTCTCGAACCGGATTTCCCCACGGGGCACCGCGAGCCTGGGGGCCTGGGGCACATCGACCAGCCCGTGCGGCCGGGCGATGGTCTGCATGCTCTCCTGCACCGTGCCGATATTCTCGAACACGTCCCGGACCTCGTGCATCACCCAGCCGGACATGGCGAGGATGCGCATGACGAGGGCAAGCCCCGCCGCCGCCTCGCCGCTCGTCATGATGCCACGACTCCACAGGAGGACGGAGAGAGCGCCGGTTGCTGCGAGAAGAAGGCTGTTCATGACAGAGAGAAGGCCGGTCACGATGGAATTGAGCCGGAGGGATCGGAGAAAGGCGTCCGTGTTCGCCCCCACGGCCTCCCTGACGGCCGAGCGTTCCTCATCGGCGCGCGCGAAGAGTTTGACGGTGAGGATGTTGGTGTAGCTGTCCACGACTCGGCCTACGAGGGCGGAGCGGGTATCGGCGACCTTCAGGGAGCGTTCCTTGGCGCGGGGCACGAAGAAATGCAGGAGAATCGCATAGCCCATGATCCAGAGCCCCATGGGCAGGGCGAGCCAGGGGCTGACGCTGGAGAACACGCCGAGCGCCGTAATGGCATAGATCACCACGTAAAGCAGCGTATCGATGAGGGTGACCGCAATGCTGCGGATGGCCCCGCCGCCCTGCATGATGCGGTTGGCCAGCCTCCCCGCGAAATCCGCCTGGAAGTAGCTTACTGCGTGGCCGAGCGTATAAACGTGGGTCCGCCAGCGGATCAGGTTGGTGCTCTGCGGGATGATCACCTGATTGGAGATCACCTCATGGGCGAAATTCAGGATGGGCCTGACGACGATGACGAGGCCCCCCATGACCATGAGCGTGGTGCCGTGTTCCGCCCAGATCCGATTCGGCGTCGAGTTCGTCAGCATATCCACCAGCCGGCCCAGCAGGATGTAAAGTGACGATTCGAACAGGCCGACGACCAGGGAGACGAAAAAGAGGATCACGAGCCAGGAGCGAACCGGCCTTAAGTAATGCCAGGCAAAGCCGCTGACCGTGTTCGGCGGGGTCTCGCCTTCATTGAACGGAGCGAACACATCGATCCGCTTTTCCAGCCACCGGAATAGTCTCATCCTTAAATTCTCATCCTGACGTCCCCTGCTTCAACCTAGAGCATCGTGCGGAAAAGTGGGTCCGGTTTTCCGCACGAACGATGCTCTAAACTAAGGAGAGAAGCATCGGATGGATCCCAAAAGTGCAAGACCACTTTTGGGTCCGATGCTACAGGGGACGCGAACCGTTCACTTGACGCGGAGGCCACCTGACCCGATGACGGATGCCATGCCTCATCTTGCCATCTACCAGCCGGACATTCCCCAGAACACAGGGACCATGCTGCGCCTGGCCGCCTGCCTCGGCGTACCCGTGGAGATCATCGAGCCAGCGGCCTTCGATGTGTCCGACCGGAACCTGCGTCGTTCGGGCATGGATTACCTCAACAGCGTAACAATCACACGTCACATTTCCTGGCGCGCCTTCGAGGAACGGCGCCGGGAGGCCGGAGGACGGCTGATTCTGGCCACCACGAAGGCAGCCGTGCCCTATACCGACTTCGCTTTTGAGCCCGGCGACATCATCATGGTCGGCCGCGAATCCGCGGGCGTTCCCGACGAGGTTCATGAGGCGGCGGATGCCAGAATCACCATTCCCATGCAGCCGGGCCTGCGCTCTCTCAACGTCGCGGTCACCGCCGCGATGATCCTGGGCGAGGCCCTGCGGCAGACCCGTTCGTTTCCTTCCCCTCTCCAACCTGAAGCGATCACGCGATGACCGACAAAGCCGATATCGAGCGCCTGCAGATCGAAGCGCCTCTCTGGTTCGCGGCCCTGCGCGATCGCATCTGCGCCGCGTTCGAGGCGTTGGAAGACGAGGTGACGGCTCCGCTGCCGCCGGAGGCTTCGCAAGCGGGCCGGTTCGAGCGCACGCCGTGGGAACGCAAGGACCACAGCGGTGCGCCGGGGGGCGGCGGCGTCATGTCGATGATGCGTGGCCGCGTGTTCGAGAAAGTCGGCGTGCATGTCTCGACGGTGCATGGCGAGTTCGCGCCGGAATTTCGCGGCCAAATTCCCGGCTCCGACCAAGACCCGAATTTCTGGGCCGGCGGCATCTCGCTCATCGCCCATCCGTGGAACCCGAACGTGCCGACCGTTCACATGAACACCCGCTTCGTGGTAACCACGAAGCCCTGGTTCGGTGGCGGCGCGGACCTCACGCCCGTGCTCGATCGGCGCCGCACGCAGGACGATCCCGATACCAACGCCTTCCATGCGGCCCTGGAGGATGCCTGCCATCGCCATGCGCCGGAAGGGTCTTATGAAAAGTACAAGAAATGGTGCGACGAGTATTTCTATCTCAAGCACCGCCACGAGGCGCGCGGCATCGGCGGCATCTTCTACGATTATCACTGGACCGGCGATCCCGACCGCGATCTCGCATTCACCAAGGATGTGGGCGAGGCTTTTCTGAAGATCTATCCCGAAATCGTGCGCCGCAACGTGACGAAGGGCTGGACCGAAGAGGATCGATTCGAGCAGCAGGTGCGTCGCGGGCGCTATGTGGAGTTCAACCTGCTCTACGACCGCGGCACGATCTTCGGCCTGAAGACCGGCGGCAACATCGCGTCGATCCTGTCATCCATGCCGCCGACGGTGCGGTGGCCGTGACAACAAACGCGTCATTCCGGGGCTGCGGAGCAGAACCCGGGATCGTTTTCAGGATGTAGTGCCGCCCTTTTGTCATTCCGGGGCCGCGCAGCGGAATCCGGAACCCATAACCACGACGGTGAAAGAAAAGCATTTCGAACCGAACAGCTTTGTTTTGCACGTTCGGTGGTTATGGGTTCCCGCCTTCGCGGGAATGACAGCGTAGAGGCTCAGTCGCCCTATCCTGCATACGATCCCGGATCGGCTGCGCCGTCCGGGATGACGTGCAGGTTTAAGCTCTCGCCACTACCCGCTCGATCAACGCTCGCGCATAAGCCTCATCCGTTGGGCATCCTTCGGCAAGCCAGGCCTGACGGCCTTGCGCTAGCAATTCCCCCACCTTTGGCCCCTTTGGAATGCCGCGCTCGATGAGATCAGCACCACGCATCGGAAACACGGGGACAGGCTCCGTGCCACTCCGATACTGCTCAAGAGCAATGAGCGCATCATCGCGCAGCTTCGGCGATGTCTCACCTGCAATCGCGGACAAAACGACTCCAAGCAGCTCGGCTCCATACTCCGCAACAAGCCTGCGAACGGCCTTTGCATCGATCGGAAGCGCCCAGGTTTTGAGAACGCTCAATAACTGCGCATAGGCCACGAGCWTCTTGTGCTCATCGTTCGAGAGCCTCAGATGCTCGCGCAGCCGCTCTGCATCCTCCTCGACCATGACGGCGAGAGCGGCAAGTCGCCAGACGGCAACCGGCCGTTCCTTGGCGATGACTCGGCCGAAGCGTCCGAATTCCGCAGCACCTGCGAGCAGCCATGTGAGAAGCCCGTGATCGGCAAGAACGTGGATCGTCTCTTCCGCGCGGCGCGCGACGAGAAGCCTGAGCAGTTCGTGACGGATTCTTTCCTTCGACAGGATCGTCAGGCCCTGACGCTCGGAAGAGGATGCGGCGAGTCCTTCAGGATCGGGGTCGCCTTCCGAATATTCCGCGTGAAAGCGGAAGAAGCGCATGATGCGTAAGTAATCTTCGCGGATACGGGTATGCGCATCGCCGATGAAGCGTACGCGCCGCGCGGCGAGATCGGCCTCGCCATCGGTATAATCGTAAAGCTGTCCGTCGAGGCCCAGCGACAGGGCGTTGATGGTGAAGTCGCGGCGCTTGGCATCGAGCACGAAATCGCGCCCGAAATGCACGACCGCATAGCGACCGTCGGTTTCCACATCCTCGCGCAGCGTCGTGATCTCGAATGGCTCGCCGTCGACGATGACTGTGATCGTGCCGTGATCGATACCCGTGGGAACGGCCTTGAAACCTGCGTCCTTCGCACGCCGTACGATGGCCTCGGGCAGCATCGTGGTCGCGCAATCGACTTCCGTCACGGGACGTCCGAGAAGCGCATTGCGCACGGCGCCGCCGACGATGCGCGTTTCCTCAGCTCCACCATTGTAGACTTCAAGCAAGCGCCGCAGCTGAGGGCGCTCCAGCAACTCAAGAAGCGCCGTATGATCGAGTGGCTGATTCACTGAAAGTGTCCCGGGACGACGCGTCCGTTCTCGATATGGGTCGGCACGAACGCACCGGTCTCGCGCTCAGTCAGCAACCCTGTGGCGACGAGCGAGAGGATGACCATAACAAGTCCTGCTATCGTGAGCCAGACCGACTGATCGCTCCAGGAGGACCAGACCAGGGCATTGCGGCGCCGGATGACGAGATAGATGCCGAAAAGCACGAAAGGCAGGAGGAACAGCACCAATCCCTGCAGGAACGCACGCGTCATACCGAATAGAGCCTCTCGTAAAGGTTGCGGATGATTCCCGCCGTTACACCCCAGATATAGCGACCCTTATAAGGCATTGCATAATAGCGGCGAAGCCTGCCCTTCCACTCGCGGGAATGGAGCTCGTGACGCGCCGGGTCCATGAGGAAACTCATCGGGACCTCGAAGGTGTCCGCCACCTCATGCGGATTGAGCTTCAAGGTGTAGGAGGGCGAGATGCGCGCCACCACGGGGACGACCAGATAATTGGTGGTCGAGAGATAGGCGTCGAGATAACCGAGCGGCGCGATGAAGCGGCTGTCGAGGCCGATCTCCTCCTCGGCTTCGCGGCAGGCCGCGTCCAGAATCGAAGCATCAGTCGGATCAACCCTTCCGCCGGGAAAGGCAATCTGGCCCGAATGCTGGCGCAGATGGGCCGAGCGTTCGGTGAGCAGCAAAGCCGGTTCCTCGCGCATGACGWCAGGCACCARCACGGCGGCGGGCTTGGGGGTCAAAGGGTAGACCAGGGGAACATCGTCGAGGCTRTGATCGCCGCGCGGATTGGCGAGCGCATCCTCCAGATGCGGCGGTTCTGGGCGCAGGCGCTCAGCGGCGAGCGTCAGGAAATCCGGCTTGTCCAAAGGCGCCGTTCTCACGAAACCTCTCCGAGATCGGCAACCGGTGCGATGGGAAAGAAGGCCCCGCCCACTGCGACGCCGAACAGGCGCTGCCCCTCGACCTCCCGCTCCTCGGCCATGGCGATGAGATCGAGCGCCAAGGCGCGGGTGACGAGCGCCCAGAGATCGCCGCGCACCTTCACATAGGGTTTCGCGCCGCCATGGGCATCCTTATCGAAGCGCAGGGGATTCTCAGGCCCGACCTGGACCAGATCGTTCACATTCGTGCGAAAGGCGATCTGCCGCTTATCGCCCTCCCCTTCCACAGCCATCTCGACGGCCAGGAACGGCGCATCGTCCACAACGATGCCGACCCGCTCGACGGGTGTCACGAGCACGTAGCGCTCCGGGTCCTTTCGCAGAACGGTCGAGAACAGGCGCACCAGGGCCGGGCGGTTGATGGGCGTGCCCATGTAATGCCAGGAGCCGTCGGCGGCGATGCGCATGTCGATTTCACCGCAATAGGGCGGGTTCCACCGCTCGACCGGCGGTGGCCCTTTGCGGGCGGCATCGGACCCGAGCGCCTCGGTGAGGCGGGCCAGGGCGCTGCCGGAAGATGGGGTGTGCGATTGGGTCATGACACAAGCGTGAACAAGAAAATGAACGGGGAGGATCGACGAACGACCGGCGATGGTTACTTCCTAGAGCATAGAGTTCCCGGCCCCTTCGTCCATCCATCGATTTTTGCTGCGGCGCATCGACCCTTGCATATCGACACGGATCGAAGGCAGACTAACTGCCGGGGCTTAGTGCAAAGAAGAGGGAGAATGACCTCATGACGGCCAGCATTGCTCAAGCGCCTACCGCTCTGGACGACGCGATCATCCGCAATGCGGAGGCCACGCTTGAGATTGTCGGGCGCGCCAGGGAGGCCATTCACACGGTCATTTTCGGCCAGGAAGACGTGGTCGATCAGACCCTGATCACCCTGCTCGCGGGCGGTCACGGCCTGCTCGTCGGCGTTCCGGGCCTCGCCAAGACGAAGCTCGTGGAAACGCTCGGCACCGTGCTGGGCCTCGATGCCCGCCGCATCCAGTTCACCCCCGACCTCATGCCCTCGGACATCTTAGGGTCGGAAATCCTCGACGAGGGAGCCGACCGCCGCCGCTCCTTCCGCTTCGTGAAGGGCCCGGTTTTCGCGCAGCTCCTCATGGCGGACGAGATCAACCGCGCGAGCCCACGCACCCAGTCGGCCCTGCTCCAGGCCATGCAGGAGCATCACGTCTCCGTGGGCGGCGAGCGGCACGACCTGCCCCAGCCTTTCCACGTGCTGGCGACGCAGAACCCTATTGAGCAGGAAGGCACCTATCCGCTGCCCGAAGCCCAGCTCGACCGCTTTCTCCTTGAAATCGACGTCGGATACCCGACACGTGAGGCCGAGCGGCGCATCCTCATCGAGACCACCGGCGCCGAGGACCACAAGCCGACGGCAGTGATGAACGCCGAAATGCTCATGAACGCCCAGCGCCTCGTGCGCCGCCTGCCTGTGGGCGAGAGCGTGGTCGAGGCCATTCTCGACCTCGTGCGCTCGGCCCGCCCCGAAGGTGCAACCGTCGAGGGCGTGAGCGACAAGATTCTCTGGGGTCCCGGCCCCCGCGCCAGCCAGTCCCTCATGCTGGCGGTACGCGCCCGCGCGCTGATCGAGGGCCGCGTCGCGCCCTCCATCGCCGACGTGGTGGCTCTCGCGGAGCCGGTTCTCAAACACCGCATGGCGCTTACCTTCTCCGCCCGCGCCGACGGCGAGACGCTGAGAAGCGTCATCGGCCGACTGACCGCCCGACTGGCGGGCTAAGGATCGCGATATGGCCCGTGTCCGGGTCCTCCCTGAAAGCGCCCGTTCGCCGGGCCGCCAAGAGACAGAAAGCGCCCTCTCGCTGGCGAGCCGGATGCCGCATCTCGTGCTCGAGGCGAGGCGCGTCGCCGCCAACCTGGCCCATGGCATCCATGGCCGCAGGCGCGCGGGTATCGGCGAGACCTTCTGGCAGTTCCGTCCCTTCGTGGCGGGAGAGGCCGCCCAGCGTATCGACTGGCGCCGCTCGGGCCGGGATGATCGGCTCTATGTGCGCGAGCGGGAATGGGAGACGGCGCAGACCGTCTGGGTCTGGGTCGATCGTTCCGCCTCCATGGGCTATGCCTCGGAGCTGGCGCAGGCTCCCAAGATCGAGCGCGCCATCGTTCTGGGCTTTGCGCTTGCCGATTGCTTCGTGGAAGCGGGCGAGAAGGTCGGCATGCTGGGCCTCATGCCGCCACGCGCCACCCGCCGCATAGCCGAGACAATGGCCCAGACCATGGTGGCGGACCGCGTGTCGATGGAGGAAGACCTGCCTCCCGGCGCGTCCATCGCCCCCCAGCATGAAGCCATCCTGATCAGCGATTTTCTATCTCCAGTGCGGGAGATCGCTGCAACCGTCGAGGGCATCTCGGCGCGGGGCGCGCGCGGCCATCTCGTCATGATCGTCGATCCCGTCGAGGAGACCTTCCCGTTCCAGGGCCAAGCCGTGCTGCACGATCTGGAGGATGGCGTATCGCTACGCATCGGCGATGCCGTTTCCTGGGGGAAAGCCTATAGGAACAGGATCGAACAGCACCGGGGGGAACTTCAGGATCTCGCGCGCCGCCGGGGCTGGACCCTGACGATCCATCGGACCGACAGGCCCGCGAGCGAGGCGGCCCTGCGCATCCTGACCCTGGTTGCGGCCGGGCGCAGCGGCAATCCGGGAGGGAGGTGACAAAATGTTGGGCCTTCCTCTCACTTTCACTGTTCCACTTGTCCTGACGGCRCTCGCCGCCCTGCCGGCGATCTGGCTGCTCCTGCGCATCACCCCGCCGCAGCCCAAGCGCGTGGACTTCCCTCCCTTAAAAATCCTCGCGGACCTTCGGCCCGAGCAGGAGATGCCGGCCCGCACGCCCTGGTGGCTTCTGCTGATGCGCCTGCTGCTGGCGGCCTTCCTCATCCTCGCCGCCGCCGGCCCTATCTGGAATCCCTTTGCCGAGGACGGCAGCCGTGGGCCGCTGCTCCTCGTCATGGATAACGGCCTCGCCTCGGCGCACGATTGGCGTGAGCGGATGGGCCTCGCCTCCGAGCGCATCGAGGCAGCCGGCCGCGATGGACGCACGGTCGCCCTCGTGGCGACCGCTGATCCTACAGCCGCCATCGAACCCGCCACTCCGGCCGCAGCGTTGGAGCGCCTGCGCTCCCTGAAGCCTCAGCCGCATCTGCCGGATCGCGCAACCCATATCGAGTTCATTCGCCGGTTCATGCAGGCGACGCCCGATGCCAATATTGTCTGGATCAGCGATGGGATTGCCGGCGTTGATGGACAAGGGTTCATCGACGGCTTGGCGCAGATGGCGGATGGACGGCGGATCACGGTTCTGAAATCGGAGCGCGCCTCCGCCCTGGCGATCGCAGGCGTGGAGAACGCTGGTGGCCGGTTGAATGCACGGATCGTGAGAGCGGAGCCCAATGGCCGCGATTCCGGCACAGTGAGGGCTCTCGACCTGAAGAACCTGCCGCTTGCCGACATGCGCTTCAGCTTCGACCAGAACGCTACCGAGACCAATGTAGCCTTCGACCTGCCCACCGAGATCCGCAATGCCATCGCCCGCATCGAGATTCTCGGCGAAGGCTCGGCAGGCGCGGTGCACCTGCTCGACGAGCGCGGCAAGCGCCGGCGCGTCGGCCTCGTCTTCGGCGGCACGTCGGACCAGACGCAGCCGCTGCTTTCACCGCTCTACTACATCGAGCGCGCGCTCTCGCCCTATTCGGAGATCCGCATGGGCCGTGGCGGCGTGGCCGATGCGGTGAGCCAGCTGATCGACGAGCAGGTTTCCGTTCTCGTGCTCGCCGATGTGGGCGGCCTCGATCAGCAGACGCTCGCCAAGACCGCCGCCTTCGTGGAACAGGGCGGATTGCTGCTGCGCTTCGCGGGTTCGCGCCTTGCCGCGGGCAACGATGAACTCGTGCCGGTGCGCCTGCGCCGGGGTGGACGCAGCCTCGGCGGATCGCTCTCCTGGGATACGCCGAAGACGTTTGCACCCTTCACCCGCGAAAGCCCCTTCTTCGGCCTCGCCGTGCCGGAGGAAATCGGCATTCGCCGCCAGATCCTGGCGGAGCCCGATGGCGATCTTCCTTCGCGCACCTGGGCATCGCTTGTGGACGGCACGCCCATCGTGACGGCGGACAAGCGCGGCGACGGCCTCGTGGTGCTCTACCATGTGACCGCCGATACCACGTGGTCGAACCTGCCGCTCTCGGGCCTCTTCGTGGATATGCTGCGCCGGATCACGGCGCTCGCCGGCGCGCCGAGCGATCTGAACGCCGAGGCGCGCAACGCGGAAAATGAAACGGTGGCTCCGCGCCTGACCCTCGACGGCTACGGCGCGTTCATATCGCCACCCGCGAATGCCCGCGCCGTTGCACGCGGTTTCGCGGAGCGCGCGACCATCGAGCATCCGCCGGGCTTCTATGGGCCGGTGGATTCGAGCCTCGCGGTCAATGCGCTCCTGCCCTCGGACCGGCTCGCGCCGCTCAATATCGCTCCGCTGAACGCCCGCGTGGCGCCGTTGGTGGGAGCGCAAWCGATTGATCTTCGCATGCCGCTCTTCATGCTCGCTCTCATCCTGCTTCTCGTGGATACGCTCGCCGCCCTCTGGCTCGGCGGACATCTTTCCAATCTGTCGGGTCGCTTGCGTAGAGCGGGCGCATCTGCGGCCATCGTGCTCGCCGCGTGCATGATGTTCACATCCGCCTTCGATGCGCGCGCGCAGGATCTTGGTTCGCGCCGCGTGGATGAGAATGCGAGCCCCGCACTCGTGACGCGGCTTGCCTATGTGATCACCGGCGATGCGGGCGTGGATGACGCGAGCAAGGCGGGCCTTGCCGGTCTCACGCAGGTGCTCGGACAACGCACGGCGCTCACGCCGGGTGATCCCATCGGCATCGATCCGGCCCGGGACGAAGTGGCGTTCTATCCGCTGATCTATTGGCCCATCGTGGCAACGCGGCCCATGCCGTCGGAAGCCGCGATCCGGCGTCTCGATGCGTTCATGAAGGGCGGCGGCACCGTTATCTTCGACACGCGCGATGCCTTCAACAACCGGCCTGACGGCGCCACGAGCGCGGAAGGCCAGTATCTGCGCCGCATGCTGGCAAGCCTCGACATTCCCGAACTCGAGCCCGTGCCGAGCGATCACGTACTGACGAAGACCTTTTACATCCTCGACAGCTTCCCCGGCCGCTACGCCACCGGACAGACCTGGGTCGAGGCCCTGCCGCCGCAAGCGGAGGGCGAGGAGAACCGCCCCGCCCGCTCGGGAGACAGCGTCTCGCCGATCATCATCACGTCGAACGATCTCGCGGCGGCCTGGGCGGTCGGCGCACGGGGAGAATACCTGTTCCCCGTCGTCGGCAGCGATCAGCGCCAGCGGGAAATGTCCTATCGCAGCGGCGTGAACATCGTGATGTACGCTCTCACCGGCAACTACAAGGCCGATCAGGTGCACGTGCCGGCGCTGCTCGAACGGCTGGGCCAGTGACAATCATGCGCGCAGCCAGCAACATCGATCTCATCGCTGATCGCAGTGAAGAGATGTGAGGGAGATGCCTTTGCTCTCGGTCAGTTTCTCGCCTCTCATTCCCGATTATGCGCTCTGGATCGTCGGCGCGGCCGCAGCCTTGCTCGCGATCCTCGCGCTCGTCTCGCGTGGCCCCATTGCGATCCTGCGGGCCGTTGCCCTTGCGCTCGTGCTGCTGGCGCTCGCCAATCCGTCGCTCGTGCAGGAAGAGCGCGAGAAGGTGAAGGACATCGTCGCGGTCGTCACCGACCGATCAACTTCGCAAACTCTTGGCGACCGCACGGCGATGACGGATCGCGTGCGATCGGAGCTGGAGCGCCGTTTCGGCTCTCTCACCGATATCGAGCCGCGCTACATCGAGGCGGATGACGGCAATGGCGATGACGGCACGCGCCTGTTCGCTGCGCTCTCGAACGGATTATCCGACGTGCCGCCGGATCGGCTGGCGGGCGTGATCTTCATCACCGACGGCGTGGTGCACGATATTCCACCCTCCATCGATGCGCTGGGCTTCCGCGCGCCGCTTCATGCGCTCATCACCGGCCGTCCAGATGAGCGCGACCGGCAGATCAAGCTGCTGGAGGCCCCGCGCTTCGGCATCGTCGGCAAGGAACAGACGATCCGCGCGCAGATCATGGAGCGCGGCGGCACGGGCTCCGCCCTCGTCACCCTTCGCCGCGACGGGCAGGTATTGGCGCGCCAGCAGGTACAGTCCGATACGCCGTTCTCGCTGCAGGTTCTGATCGAGCATGGCGGCACGAACGTGGTCGAGTTGGAGGTCGAGGGCCTTCCCGACGAGCTGACGCAGGCGAACAACCGCGCGGTCGTTCCCATCGAGGGCATTCGCGAGAAGCTGCGCGTGTTGCTGGTTTCCGGCGAGCCGCATGCGGGTGAGCGCACATGGCGCAACCTCCTGAAGTCGGACGCCAACGTGGATCTCGTCCATTTCACCATTCTTCGCCCGCCGGAAAAGCAGGATGGAACGCCCATCAATGAACTGTCGCTGATTGCCTTCCCGACGCGCGAGCTGTTCCAGCAGAAGATCAAGGATTTCGACCTCATCATCTTCGACCGCTACGCGAACCAGAGCATCCTGCCCTCGAGCTATTTCGAGAACATCGTGCGCTATGTGCGTGAAGGCGGCGCGATCCTCGTGGCGGCCGGTCCTGAATTCGCGAGCTATGGCAGCCTTGCGCAGACGAGGCTGGCGCCGATCATTCCAGGCCAACCCAACGGGCGCATCGTCGAGCAGCCCTACAAGGCCAGCATCACCGATACCGGCGAGCGCCATCCCGTGACGCGCGATCTTCCCGGCTCGGAGACATCACCTCCCGCCTGGGGCGAGTGGCTGCGCATCATCGGCTCGGAGGTTCAATCCGGCGCAACGCTCATGTCGGGCGCCAACGAATTGCCGCTTCTCGTGCTGCGCCGCGAGGACAAGGGCCGCGTCGCGCTGCTGCTGTCCGACCACGCTTGGCTTTGGGCGCGCGGCTATCAGGATGGCGGCCCGCATCTCGATCTGCTGCGCAGGCTCGCACACTGGCTCATGAAGGAGCCGGCCCTGGAGGAGGAAGCGTTGCGCGCCTCCGCCACCGGCCGCACCATCCGCATCGAACGGCAGACCATGGAGGAGACGGCGCAGCCCGTCACGCTGATCACGCCGAGCGGTGCCGAGAGCAACATCCCCTTGAACGAAACCCGCCCGGGCCTCTTCACGGCGGAAGTGGAAGGCCGCGAGCTGGGGCTTCACACGGTGCGCTCCGGCGAACTCGTCGCGTTCGTCAGCATCGGCCCGGCCAATCCGCGCGAGCTCATGGATGTGTTCAGCAACACCGAGTCCTTGGGGCCGATTGCGGAAGCCACGGGCGGCTCCGTGCGCCGCGTCGCGATGGCGGGCGACCAGAGCATCACGGTGCCCCGCATCCTCGCGATACATTCCGGCTCGCGCTTCTCGGGCGGCGACTGGATCGGCGTGAAGCCGAGCGACAGCGCCATCGTGCGCGGCGTCTCGGTGTTCCCGCTGGCGCTCGGTTTCCTGGGGCTGGTGCTGCTGATCGGTTCGACCCTGGCGGCATGGCTGACGGAAGGCCGCCGCCGGGCGTAGTCAGGTTTCCTTCGGCAGCGGAGACACAATCCCCTTGGCGCGAGAGAATGCGCCTTCCGCGAGTTCCGCGACAAGGAAGCGAGCGGGATTGACCGGGCCTGGGAGCTGCAATTGCTGCGGTGGAATGCGCCTGAAGCCGAAGCGGCTGTAATAGGGCTCGTCACCGACGAGCAGGACAAGCGTGTGCCCCTTCGCCTTGGCCGCCTCCAGGGAGCGGGCCATGAGGGCAGCGCCGATGCCCCGATTCTCGAAGGCGGGCTCCACCGTCAACGGGCCGAGCATCAGGGCAGGTTCCTCACCCGCCATGACCGGCGTCAGGCGAACCGAACCGACCAGCAGTGTGCCGACCATGGCCGTGAAGGAGAGGTCGAGGAGATGTCCCGCGCCTTCGCGCAGACGGGAGGCGGTGCGCGCGTAGCGGCCGGGGCCGAAGGCGCGCTCGTGCAGGCGCTCGATGGCCTCGGAATCGATGGGTTGTTCGGTGCGGATCAGGAGAGAGAGCTCAGTCATGAACGGACTCTAGGACGGAGGATGACGGACGAAGGGCAGGCCGGATGAGGCTTCAGCCATGTCGTCGTCGCAAAATCCGTCTGATGGTCATGGGCTCAACTTTTCTCAGGTTTCGTTGGCCATAGCAGCGTCGGGCACATGGCGCAAACGCTTCTCACCAAGTCGTGGAAGGCGGCTCGCCATCGAGGATCTCGGCAAGCCGTCGCCTTGTGGCCGCCGTGGTGCCTTCGGGAAGACTGTCGAGGGGAAAGAACCCGGCCTCGGCGATTTCCCGGTCAGGCTGCTTGGGTCCAAGAACCGTGAATTGCCGGATGACGTAAACCAGCACATGGTCGCGCCGGGATACCCGCCGGTTGAAGAAGACACCGGTCAGTACGGGCGGCTCATCAATGGCGATGCAGGCTTCCTCGCGCAATTCACGGGTCAGCGATTCCAGAGCCGTCTCCCCGGTCTCGACCCCTCCTCCCGGAAGGTGCCAGCCCGACACATAGGTGTGGCGGATCAGGAAGACTTGAGCTTGGTCATTGAGGACTACGGCTCGGACTCCCAGGGTCATGCCCCGGGCAAAGCGCCAGTAAGTATGGAGCCCCAAACTGACGAGGCGGGCTGTTTTACTGGGCCTTTTGGAGTCGGACATCGAACAAGTTGATCACAACAAGATTACGGGAACATGAACGAAGCTATTCTAGGAACGCATAGCTGAACTTTGAAAATGACGCGTGACCCGCATGCTACGAAGGTCTAATAAGGTGCCAACCAAAGGTGTTCCGATGTTTCTCGCCCTGCTTCTCTCCCGTTTCAACCGTACTGCCCGCTTTTCGTGGTCGCCTGCCCTCAACCTCGAGGACCGCACGATCTTCTCGACCCTGATCCCGGGCGCTCAGTACTAAGCTTCCTTCGGTCGGCTGGTTTCAGCCACACGAAGGCTTGGCCACACGAAGGCTTGGCCAGAGGGATCAATCCTGTTTAGAATATTTCTAAACAGGAACTGCCAGTATGAAATCCCTCTCCCAACTGACCGAGCGCGAGGTCATCGCGCTCGCTATCGCCAATGAAGAGGAAGATTCGCGGATCTATCAGCATTTCGCGGATCGCCTCCGGCCCGACTTCCCCGCCTCGGCCGAGATCTTCGACGGCATGGCGGAGGAAGAACGCGACCACCGCAACTCCCTCTATGATTTCTTCCGCTCCCGTTTCGGCGAGCATCTGCCCCCGATCCGCCGAGAGGACGTGCGCGGCTTCTTGAAGCGCCGCGCGGTCTGGTGGAGCCCCCATCTAGATCTCGACAGAATGCGCCGCGAGGCCGAGGTGATGGAGCTTCAGGCCGCGAGCTTCTACGAGAAGGCCGCCCAACAGACGCTGGATGTCTCGGTCCGTGAATTGTTCACGAAGCTCGCCGAGATCGAGCGCGGGCATGGGCGCAAGGCCACCGAGCTGCACGAAGTCCATCTCACCGAAAACGCGGAAGCGGCGGAAGAGCACGCCCGCAAGCGCCTCTTCGTCCTGCAATATGTGCAGCCGGGCCTCGCCGGCCTGATCGACGGCTCCGTCTCCACCCTGGCCCCGCTCTTCGCCGCAGCCTTCGCCACCCAGAACAACTGGGAGACCTTTCTCGTCGGAATGGCGGCCTCCGTGGGCGCGGGCATCAGCATGGGCCTGACGGAAGCGCTCTCCGACGACGGCGAGATCACGGGCCGTGGCTCCCCATGGCTGCGCGGCCTCGTCTGCGGCTTCATGACGGCGGCGGGCGGCATCGGGCATACCCTGCCCTATCTGGTGCCGGATTCCTGGCCCAACGCCTTCCTGCTGGCGACCACCATCGCAGCCTTCGTCGTGGCGGTGGAATTGGTTGCCATTTCCTGGATCCGCACGCGCTACATGGAGACGCCCTTCTGGAGCGCCGCCTACCAGGTGATCGTCGGCGGCGTGCTGGTGCTCATGGCCGGTATCTTCATCGGCAGCGCTTGACGCCGGAGCCCTGGCGGGCGAACTCTCGCCGGTTCACGCAGTCAGTCCCCATGTTTCGCATCGCCCATCTCACCGACCCGCATGTGGGGCCACTTCCCCGGCCCCGCCTGAAACAGTTGCTGAACAAGCGCCTGACCGGCTGGTACAACTGGCACCGCAGCCGCCATGACCACCACGACATGGAGCTTCTGGCCGTACTGGTGGCCGACATCCATGCCCAGAACCCCGACCACATCACCTGCACGGGCGATACCTGCAATATCGGCCTTCCCGACGAGTGGGAAACGTCCCGGGTCTTCATGGAAGGGCTCGGCGATCCCTCCCGCGTGACCTTCGTGCCCGGCAACCACGATGCCTATGTGCGCGGTTCGCTCGAAGGCCTTCTGAAAAAGGTCTCGCCCTGGACAAGGGGCGATGACGGCACCGAATCCGTCTTCCCCTATCTGCGGCGCTACGGGCAGATAGCTATCATCGGCCTGTCCTCCGCAATCCCGACCCTCCCCCTGGTGGCGAGCGGGCGCGTGGGGTCGAAGCAGATGAAGGCCGCCGAGGAGATCCTGGCGGAGCTCGGGCGTGACCCGTCCTGCTTCCGCATCATCCTCATCCATCACCCGCCTCATGTCGGCGGCGCGGACCCCGGCCGCAATCTGACGGATGCTCCCCGGTTCGAAGCCATGATCGGACGTGTGGGCGCGGAGCTGATTCTCCATGGGCACAACCATGTGGGCTCGCTCGCCCATCTCAACGGCCCGCGTGGCCCGATTCCGGTCATCGGCGCGCCCTCGGCCTCCGCGCGGGGCGGCACCCTTACCCACAAGGCCGGCTATCACCTCTTCACCATCGACCATGATGAGACAGGCTTCCTACTCAAGGCGGAGTTGCGGGGGCTGAGGCCGGACGGCACTGTGGGCGGCATGGGCATGCTCTCGCTGGCTCGTATTCGCCAGGCGGAACAGAACAGCTAGGCGGCAAGCCTGAAGGCATGAGCGGCGGGTCTTCAGACCCGCCGTTTTTATTTCGATTGCAGGAAGGCTTCGACCTGATCCCGCTTCGGGATCGGCGCGACGGCGCCTTTTCCGAGCGTCGACAGGGCAGCCGCCGCATTGGCGTAGGCCGTTGCCTTGAACGGGTCGCGATGCACGAGCCATTCGGCCAGGAACGCGCCGTCGAACGTATCGCCTGCTCCCGTCGCATCGATGGCCTCGACCGGATATGGGGGAATGACCTCAAGGCGATCCTTCGTCGCGACCATGGTGCCGTTCTTGCCCATGGTCAGAGCAACCACGCTGCATCCAAAGGCAAGATAGTACGCACAGATGTGCTCAGGCCGCTCTAAGCCTGTGAGCTGCTGCGCGTCGTCGAGACCGGGCAGGAGAATATCGGCCATTGCCGATGCGCCGTGAATGACGGCGCGCGCACGATCAAGCGGCCAGAGCTTCAAGCGAAGATTCGTGTCGTAGCTCACCACCGTGCCGTTCGCCTTCGCATGGCGCATGGCGGCATAGACGGCATCGGTGCAGCTCTCGGAGATGGCCTGACTGATGCCGGATGCGTGCAGGATGCGCGCGGAGGCGATCTGGGTCAGAGGCAATTCCTCGACAGTAACGAGGCTCGCGGCCGACCCCGCACGGGCGTAGGAGAAAACGTGTCCGTCCTCGCCGTAACTGATGAAATAAGCGCCGGTGCGGCCATCCTTGCGCAGGATCACGGAAGACGTGTCGATATCCTCGCTCTTCCAAAGCTTGAGGAAATCCTGGCCGAAGGAGTCGCCCCCCAACGCCGTGAAGATCGCTGTCTTCGCGCCCTGTCGCGCAGCCGCGACGGCCGTGTTGGAAACGTCACCGCCGTATCCCGGAAGGTACAGGCGCTCGCCGTCGCGATTCACTTCCGCGAATTCCATCAAGGGCTCGCCGAAGGTGAGAAGGTCGATGCTTTTCATGGGCTTCCTGCCGTTTTCGGAAATGCAGCCGGTCCGCCCTCGCCGATGGCGACGACCTTTCCGGGATTGAGAATGTTCTGCGGATCGAGTGCGCGCTTCACGCTGCGCATGAGATCGAGCGCCACCGCATCCTTGTAGAGCGTCAGCTCATCACGCTTGATGAGACCGATCCCATGCTCGGCGGAGATGGAACCGTTCATGCCGTGCACGATGTCATGCACGATGCGGTTGAAGCGCTCCCATTGTGCGAGATATTCGCCCTTGTCCATGCCGACGGGCTGGGACAGGTTGAAGTGAATATTGCCATCGCCGAAATGCCCGAAGGCGCAGACGCGCACGCCTTCCATCTCCGCCTCGCAGGCCTTCGTCGCGACATCGATGAACTCGGCAACGCGCGACACGGGAACAGCCACATCGTGCTTGATGGAACCGCCTTCGAGCCGCTGCACTTCGGAGAGGTGCTCGCGCAAGCCCCATAATGCCTGGCTCTGCGCTTCGCTGGAGCCGAGCACCGCATCCTGCACGAGACCTTCCTCGAAGCACTCTCCGAGAACGGCCTCCATCTGCCCTTGAAGATCCGCTTCCTTCTGCGGCGAGGAGAGCTCGATCAACGCGTAGGAATTGTGCTTTTCGGCAAGCGGGCGCACGGAACCCGGCATATGCTTCAACACGATGTCCACGCCGAACTCTGGGATGTATTCGAACGCCGTCAGCTGGTCGCCCGCCGCCTCGCGCAGACGCTGGAAGACTTTGAGCGCATCGTAGGGAGACTCGCAGCCGATAAAGGCGGTGACGCGCGCATGCGGTTTGGGGAAAAGCTTCAGCACCGCCGCCGTGATGATGCCGAGCGTCCCTTCCGAGCCGATGAAGAGATCCTTCAGGTCGTAGCCCGTGTTGTCCTTGCGCAGGCCCTTCAGGCCGTCCCACACGCGGCCATCGGCGAGAACGACTTCGAGGCCGAGCGTCAGATCCCGCATGTTGCCGTAGCGCAGAACGGCGGTGCCGCCCGCGTTGGTGGCAAGGTTTCCGCCGATGCGGCACGAGCCTTCCGAAGCCAGCGACAGCGGGAAGAGATAACCGGCATCGCTCGCCGCATCCTGCACCGCTTTCAGGATGGCTCCCGCCTCCACCGTAACCGTCGCGTTGACGGGATCGATCTCACGGATGCGATCCAGGCGGGTCAGCGACAGCACCACGCCGCCATAGGGAACGCCGCCGCCCACGAGGCCCGTATTGCCGCCCTGCGGCACGACGGGGATGCTCGCCTTCGCGCATTCCTGCAAGACGAATGCAACTTCATCACGATCCTTCGGGCGCACGACCGCCAGGGCTTCGCCGCGATAGAGACCGCGCGCCTCCGTGACATGGCCTTCGAGATCGCCCGCCGCCGTCAGCACATGGGCCGCGCCGAGCCGCGACGTGAGGGTCTCGATCAGGGCCGTGCCGGTCGCTGCTGATGCGGTCATCGTTATTCCTCCCGTAGACCTTCGTTCATTACGACTTGTGAAGCGAACCGCAAGGTGTAGGAAAGGAGAAAGACGGCCCTTGCCGGGCCACCATGAACAAGAGAGCGGTCACGAAAAGCCATGGCCTACGTCATTCCCACGCCCCCGATCACTGCCCTCCCCGTCGCCGGTTCCGGTGATCTCTTTCCCGTGCGGCGCGTCTATTGCGTGGGACGCAACTATGCGGCCCATGCCCGTGAGATGGGCGGCGACCCAACCCGCGAGCCGCCTTTCTTCTTTATGAAACCGGCCGACGCCCTCCAGGTTGTGCCCGAGGGCCGCGCGGTCGATCACTCTTACCCGCCCAAGACGCAGAACTACCATTTCGAAGTCGAACTCGTGGTCGCTCTCGCCAAGGGCGGCAAGGATATCCCCGTCTCTCAGGCCCTCGACCATGTGTTCGGCTATGCGATCGGCCTCGACATGACCCGACGCGACCTTCAGGACGAGGCCAAGCAACTTCGCCGCTCCTGGGAACTCGGCAAGGCGGCGGATTTCTCCGGCCCGGTCGGCCCGCTCCATCCCGCCTCGACTGTAGGACACCCGGCAAATGGCGCCATCTCGCTGTCGGTGGACGGGGCCGTGCGCCAGAAGGCCGACCTGTCTGACATGATCTGGTCCGTCGCCGAGCAGATCGCTTACCTGTCCTCCTATTTCGAGCTGGCGCCGGGCGATGTGATCTTCGCAGGAACCCCCGAGGGCGTGGGCGCGGTAACGCAAGGTCAGACCATGACTGGGACTATCGAAGGGCTTGGCGAGATCAAACTGCGGGTTGTTTAAGGTTCGCCAGCTGACACTTGCCTTTTGCAAAAGATTGGCTGTTACTGCCTTACGGCGCGGCCCCGCAGGGCTGCGAGCAATTCGGCCCGGGCGCAATCCGGGCCAAAGAATAAGGGAACGACTATGAATTTCGTTAAGACCATTAGCTTGGCTCTTCTCGGCTCCACCCTCGCCATCGGCGCGGCCTCGGCCCAGGAAAAGACCATCAAGATCGCCACCGAAGGTGCTTATGCTCCGTGGAACTTCACGGGCGCCGGCGGCAAGCTCGAAGGCTTCGAGGTGGATCTCGCCAACGAGCTGTGCACCCGCATGAAGGTGAAGTGCGAGATCGTCGCCCAGGATTGGGACGGCATCATCCCCGCCCTCACGGCCAAGAAGTACGATGCCATCATGGCCGGCATGAGTATCACCGACGAGCGCAAGAAGACCATCGACTTCTCGAATCCTTATGCAGCCGGCCCCAACGGCTTCCTTGTCGCCAAGGCCTCGCCGCTCGCCAAGATGCCGGGCACAGGACAGGCCTTCAACCTGTCGTCCCAGCAGGCAGCTGCCGAAAAAGCCATCGCCGATCTGAAGCCGCTCCTGAAAGGCAAGACCATCGGCGTCCAGACCTCAACCATTCACTCGAACTTCGCGGACAAGTATCTGAAGGACGTCGCCGAGGTCCGCGAGTACAAGACGACGGAGCAGCACGATCTCGATCTGGCCGCCGGGCGCATCGATGCGGTCCTGGCAGATGCAACGGCCCTGAGCGCCACGCAGAGCAAGCCCGAGTTCAAGGATTACGTGCTGGTCGGCCCTTCGATCACCGGCGGCCTTCTCGGCCCCGGCGTTGGCGCCGGGCTCCGCAAGGAAGACACCGAACTGAAGGCCATGTTCAACACAGCGATCGCAGCCGCCGCCGCGGACGGCACGATCAAGAAGCTGTCCGAGAAGTGGTTCAAGATCGACATCTCGCCGAAGGGCTGATCCCTGCCGGAAAATTCCTCAAGGCGCGGCTTCTGCCGCGCCTTTTTGTATGGAAACGGGCAAACTGCGACGCAAAACATCATTTTGAGCATTGTATTCGCCATGAATTGGGCTTGCACTGTCTCGCCTTTTGAATGTTAGCTTTGACGTGGCGGGCGGAAGACTCCGTCCGGATAAGATTCAGCCCAAGCTGATCAAGGGAACGACGATGAAGCTGTTGAAAACACTAGGATTGGGCCTCGTGGCCTCCGCCCTTGCCATGGGCGCAGCCTCGGCTCAGGAGAAGACGGTCAAGATCGCCACCGAAGGCGCCTATGCCCCGTGGAACTTCACGGGCGCCGGCGGCAAGCTGGACGGCTTCGAGATCGAGCTCGCCAATGACCTATGCGCGCGCATGAAGGTGAAGTGCGAGATCGTGTCCCAGGACTGGGACGGCATCATTCCTGCGCTCAACGCCAAGAAGTACGACGCCATCATGGCCGGCATGAACATCACGCCGAAGCGCCTCGAGGCCATCAACTTCTCCCGCCCCTACGCCACCGGCTCCCATGGCTGGGGCGTGCTGAAGGATTCGCCGCTGGCCAAGCTCGCAGGCCAGGGCAAGCGCATCAATCTCGACAAGGACCCCGAGGCGGCCAAGGCGATGATCGAGGAATGGAAACCGCTGCTGAAGGGCAAGACCGTCGGCACGCAGGGCTCGACCGTCAATGGCGCGTTCCTGGAGAAGTACCTGAAGGACACCGTCACCATCCGTGAGTACAAGACCACGGAGCAGCACGATCTCGATCTCGCGGCCGGTCGCGTCGATGCGATCTTCGCGGCGCAATCCTCGCTGAAGGCTTCGACCGAGAAGCCTGAGTTCAAGGACATGATGATCGCCGGCGGCGCGGTGGACGGCGACGTCCTCGGGCGCGGCGTTGCGGTCGGCCTGCGCAAGGACGATGCCGAGCTGAAGGGCATGTTCGACAAGGCGATCCAGGCCGCCATCGACGACGGCACCGTGAAGAAGCTCACGGAGAAGTGGTTCAAGATCGACATGGCCCCTCAGACCTGATGAGGGTTCGCAGAAACGGCGCGGGTTCGCGCCGGATGTGACATATGACGCCTCGCCCCGCGCCCGACGCGGGGCGGAGCCCATTCAGGAAAGTACAAACGCGTGCAGCAACTGAGCTATTTCGAGCTCATCGGGTTCGGCCCCAACGGATGGGGATGGCTTCTTCTCACGGCGACGGGCATGACGATCGCGGTCGCGATCTGTGGCTTCCTCGCCGGTTCCGTCGTCGGCACCTTCGTGGCCTGGGGCAAGATCGGCGGCAACGTCGTCATTCGCGGCCTCGCGGACGGATACACTACCGTTCTTCGCGGTATCCCGGATCTGCTCGTCATCTACCTCTTCTATTTCGGCGGCAGCGCGGCGCTCGGCGCCATCGGCAGCCTGTTCGGCGCTGAGGGCTTCATCGGTGTGCCCGCCTTCGTCACCGGCGCCATGGCCATCGGCATCGTATCGGGCGCCTATCAGGCGGAAGTGTTCCGCGGCGCATTCCAGGTGGTGAGCCGCGGCGAGTTGGAGGCGGCGCGCTCGGTGGGCATGCATCGCTGGCTCATGTTCCGCCGCATCATCGCCCCGCAGGTCCTGCGCTATGCTATTCCGGGCCTCGGTAACACATGGCAGCTGGTGCTCAAGGAATCCGCACTGATCTCCGTGACGGGCCTCGTCGAGTTGCTGCGCCAGTCGCAGGTGGCCGCGGGCTCCACGCGCCGTCCGTTCGATTTCTACATCACGGCCGCCATTCTCTACCTGCTCATCACCTGGGTTTCGACCTATCTCTTCCAGCGTGCGGAGACCCACTCGATGCGCGGCATTCGGAGGGCTTCCTGATGGATTTCGCCTTCATGTGGGAGGCCTTCCTGCGGTTGATCGCGGGCGTTCCGCTCACGCTCAACCTGGCTTTCACGTCGATTGCGTTCGGCGCAGTCTTCGCCATGCTGCTCGCGCTCATGCGCATGTCGAAGTTCAAGATCTTCAACTGGCCGGCGCAGGCCTATGTCTTCATGTTTCGCGGCACGCCGCTGCTCGTGCAGATCTTCCTGATCTATTACGGTCTCGGCCAGTTCAGGCCCACCTTGCAGGAATTGGGCCTCTGGGGCTTCTTCCGCGAGCCGTATTGGTGCGCGGTTCTTGCACTGACGATGAACACCGCGGCCTATGGCAGCGAGATCATTCGCGGCGGTCTCCAGTCCGTTCCGTACAATCAGGTCGAAGCAGCGCGCGCCTGCGGCATGTCGGGCTTCCTGCTCTTCCGCCGCATCGTGTTCCCGATTGCCGTGCGGCAGGCGCTTCCCGCCTATGGCAGCGAGATCATCCTGATGGTGAAGGCCACATCGCTCGCCTCCGTCATCACCATGATGGAAGTGACCGGGCTTGCGGCGAAGATGATTTCGCAGACCTTCCGCGCGGTCGAAGTCTTCGTCGTCGCGGGATTGATTTACCTTGTCCTGAACTTCGTAATCACACGCATCATCATGGCCATCGAATGGTGGCTCTCGCCTCACCTGCGCCGCCCGCCCGCCATCGAGGCGCGCCTGGACGCCGTCCATGTCTAACGGAGCCGCATCCTTGTCGTCCGAACTTACGCCCGCCGTTTCGATCAACAATCTGCGCAAGAGCTTCGGCTCCCTCGAAGTTCTCAAGGGCGTGTCCCTGAAGGCCAATGAAGGCGACGTGATTTCCATTCTCGGCGCGTCCGGCTCGGGCAAGTCGACGATGCTTCGCTGCATCAATATGCTGGAAGTGCCCGATGGCGGCGAGGTCCGCATCGGCGGCGAGGAGATCAAGCTGAAATCCACCCGCAAGGGGATGGTGCCGGTCGATCAGCATCAAGTGGATCGCATCCGCTCCCGCGTCGCCATGGTGTTCCAGAGCTTCAATCTCTGGTCCCACATGACGATCCTGGAGAACGTCATCGAAGCGCCCGTTCATGTGCAGAAGCGCCCGAAAGCGGAATGCATTGCGGAAGCGGAAGAGCTGCTCGCGAAGGTGGGCATTGCGGACAAGCGCAACCAATACCCCTCTCACCTCTCCGGCGGTCAGCAGCAGCGTGCTGCCATCGCGCGTGCGCTTGCCATGCATCCCAAAGTGATGCTGTTCGATGAGCCTACATCCGCGCTCGATCCGGAACTCGTCGGCGAGGTTTTGCGCGTGATGCGCTCGCTCGCCGAGGAGGGCCGCACCATGCTGGTGGTCACTCACGAGATGGGATTTGCCCGCGACGTATCGAACCGGGTCGTGTTCCTGCACAAGGGCATGGTCGAGGAAGAAGGCGCACCGGCCGAGGTATTCAGCGCTCCGAAATCCGAGCGCTTCAAGCAGTTCATTTCAAGCCATCGCTAGAACTTCTTCCAGCAAACTCGAACCGCAAAGAAAAGAGCCGTCTCCACGACAATGGAAACGGCTCTGTTTTTTCAGCGTCGCTCGATCTGGCGTATCGGCGCCTGCGGCGGAGGTTGGTAGCTGTCCCCGCTGGGGTAGCCGCGCCATTCCTCACGCATCTGTACCGGCTGCGAGCGCGGTATTATCAGACCGAGCACTGCCGGAACAGCCAGGATCAACAGGGATACCAAGCCCCACACGAACACGATGGCGCCAAGACCGAGGCCGCGCAGGGTAGCAAGAGCCCATGCGAGCCATTCGACCGATTCAGGGTTTCCTCCGACCATGTCCGCATTACGGACCGCCATATCGCCGAACAGGTCGAGAAGCCCATAGGCGCCCCACGCCACGAGGGACCAGAGCGCGACAGCGATCCAGGCAACAGCCCAAAGCAA
This sequence comes from Microvirga sp. P5_D2, assembly GCF_054049475.1. Lineage (NCBI taxonomy): Bacteria > Pseudomonadati > Pseudomonadota > Alphaproteobacteria > Hyphomicrobiales > Methylobacteriaceae > Microvirga > Microvirga sp. P5_D2. The sequence continues at coordinate 43,497 of NZ_JBFUMH010000012.1, forward strand.
CCGCCTCATGATCAGCGCTCCCCGACACGAACCGCTGTGCCCTCGATTTCATGAGGACCGCGCTTCGCAATACCAAGGTGGTCGTGGATGATACGCAGGTTGCGCTGGTTCGACTTGAAGAAGACATCGAACACGTCGCCCGCGAACGGAATGGCGCCAACCGCCGTATCCACCGCCACATTGCCGACCATACGGGCGATCTTCCAGCGCGGCAGTCCGAGCTGGCGCGCCTCCCAGATGATATAGCTGGCGAGCGCCGCCGAGATCGCATCGCCGACGCCGGGCACGAGGCCCAGCACGGCATCGAGACCGACGCGGCGGTTCAGGCCGGGAATGAGGACGGCGCTGTCCAGGAGCTTCGCCAGCAGACCGATGCGGGCAAGCGAATCCGCCTGAGTCGGGCCTGCAGCCCTCAGTGCCTCGAACATGTCTCCACGTGCAGCCTTCATTCCAGTCTCCAAATGCCGATGTTACGGCTCGCAACATGATATGAGTATCAGCAAGGGCCGCTACAAGACCTCAAGATTAATATCTTATAACATTAGTAATACATCATATAACATTTAGTATTGGAAAATTCTTCAAGGCTATAACCGTTGCAAAATAAGGCATTGAGAAATCAATACTCCTTTTGAGTCCACCCTCATCCTTTGCCAGCTCTTGCCTCGATAAAGTGTCCAGTTAGTTTGTTGGCCCTAAGCGGGAAACGCGGGTGTCAGTTTACTGACCAACAACAAAGTATTGCCGTCGAGGGAGGACCATCCACGCGGCTCTATACATGTGGGGGCTCAGAACGGGGAGATCCCGATGAGCACCAAATCTCGAGTGCGTCTTGCGTTTTGGCTCGCCTGTACGGCGGGCATAGTATCCTCAAGCCTGACACCGGCCCTCAGTTCAGATGAAATGCCTCTGCCGCCGGCGGCCTATGCCAGCCTGCCTTCGAACGACCGGATCAACGAATCCAGCACCACCGGCTCCCTGCCCAATACGGGCCAACTCGGTGTCAAAACCCTCTCCGGCTTCGCATCCTTGGTGGCGCAGGGTTCCATCACCCTTCGCGCGAGCGCGCCGACCAACTGCCTTCCCGGAAATCTGCGGGAGGTGGTTGCGGATGTGGCAGGCAAGTTCGGGCCTGTCAGCGTCGAGTCGACCCACCGAAGCTCCGGCCGCAACTGGCGCGCGGGCGGTGCCCGGCAGTCCCTTCACCTCTCCTGCCGTGCCATCGATTTCCGGGTCCGCACACGCACCCGCGGCGTCATGGCCTATCTTCGAGGACGTTCCGAAGTGGGCGGCCTGAAGGTTTATGGAAACGGCATCATCCACATCGATAACGGATCGCGCCGATCCTGGTAGAGCGAAGCTGGCACTTGCGGTGAAAGTGTAGGACACTTAAGCCCATGTTCGAGACCTTCACCCATCGCCGGATCGAAACCTCCGAGGCCGTCATCAATCTGCGGCACGCAGGAAACGGCCCGCCGGTCCTGCTGCTGCACGGGCATCCGCAAACGCATGTGATGTGGCACCGTGTGGCGCCGCAACTCACTGAAGCCTACACGATCGTCTGCGCCGATCTTCGCGGCTACGGCGACAGCTCGAAACCGCCGACCACTGAGGACCATGTGCCCTATTCGAAGCGCGCCATGGCGCGCGACATGGTGGAGGTAATGCAGCAGCTCGGCTTCGAGCGCTTTGCCGTTGTCGGCCATGATCGCGGCGGGCGCTGCGCCTACCGCATGGCGCTCGATTATCCTGAGCGGATTGTTGCGCTATCGGTGCTCGACATCCTGCCCACATGGGAGCATTTCACGCGCACCGACATGGCCTTCGCCATGGGCTACTGGCATTGGTTCTTCCTCGCGCAGCCTCATCCAATTCCCGAAACCCTGATTGCCGCGAGCCCGGACATCTTCTACCTGCGGCGCGGCCGCTCCATGTTCGACGAAGACGCTCTCGCCGAATACAGGCGCTGCTTCACAAATCCCGAAACGATTCATGCCATGTGCGAGGATTATCGCGCGGGCGCGACCATCGACATGCAGCTCGACGGAGACGACAAGCAGGCCGGGCGGCGCATCCAATGTCCGGTGCAGGCACTCTGGGGACAGAAGAACGGACTCGAGCGCTGGTACGATGTGCTTGCTGTCTGGCGCGATTGGGCGGGCCACGTGGAAGGGCACGGAATCGATTGCGGCCACTACCTCGCCGAGGAAGCGCCGGAGGAAACATTAGCGGCGCTCAAGCCGTTTCTGGAGCGCGCATTCAGGCCTTGAAGGTTTCGATTCGTGCGACACGGAGCGAAAGAGGAAACTGGATGGTTCGCAGCTTTTCCGAATCTCCCCAAGCCTTCAATAAATCACGCCTGAATTGCTCGACAGGCTCTCGCCCCAAAGCCTTCTCCGCATTGCGCACGGCCGACCAAGTATCGGCATAGCCGATGAGCTGCAGCGCGCTCCATTGCACCTCGATGGCAAGGGGCGGCACTGTCACTTCATCGAATGGAAAGCTGAGGGAGCGATAGCCGTCCTCCACATGGCGGCGCTCGGAAGGCCAATAGGGGCCGACCACATCCTTGTAGAAATGCCGGATGGTGCCGTCGATGTCGGGATCGGCCTGGATCACGCCATAGGTGATCAGCGCCAGCACGGCACCGGGTTTTCCCACACGACACGTCTCCGCGTAAAACGCATCGAGGTCGAACCAGTGGGCAGCCTGCGCCACCGTGATGAGATTGAACGTGTTATCGGCTAACCCGCTGCTTTCCGCCGGTGCAAGGCGGTATTCCACGCGCTCATGCGCTTCTGCCTTCTCGATCTGCTGCGCGCTGGCATCTGTGCCGACCACGCGCTTGAAGCGCTCCGCGAGCAGGATCGATAACTGCCCCGTTCCGCATCCCACATCCAGAACCGCATCTTTGTGCTCGCAAAGGCTCGCGAGATAATCGATGAGCGTGCGCGGATAGGTTGGGCGATACGCGGCGTAATCGCCCGAGCGTGCGGAGAAGTGATCTTTGAAAGACATGGCTTACCGCCCGGAAAATGGCTCGATAGCAATGCCATTCGCCTCGAGCTTCTGGCGAACCGTCCTGGCCATCGCGACAGCGGTCGGCTCATCGCCGTGCACGCAGATCGTATCGATCTCGACGGGAATGTGCTTGCCGGATGTGGTGATGACCGCCTTGTCCTGCACCATCCGAAACACCCGTTCCGCAGCAGCATCGGCATCGTGCAGCACGGCACCCGGCTTCTTGCGGCTGGTGAGCGTTCCGTTGTCCTCGTAGGTGCGGTCGGCGAAGATCTCGCGCGCCACCTTCACGCCGAGCGTATCCGATGCCTTTTCCATTAGGAGACCGGGCATGCACACATTGATGAGGCTTGCATCGACGCCCTTGATCGCGCAGGCGATGGCGATCGCCAGATCCTCATCCTCATTCGCCATGTTGTTGAGCGCACCATGCACCTTCACATAAGTGACCTTGTGCCCGGCCAGGGATGCCACCGCCTGCATGGCGCCGATCTGATAGGCGATCATGCGTTCGATCTCGGCAGGCGTGTCGCCCTTGATGAAGCGACGCCCGAAGCCATGCAGGTCGTTGAAGCCGGGATGCGCGCCGATAGCAACGCCCTTGCGCTTCGCGATCTCCGCCGTGCGGAACATGATCGACGGGTCACCCGCGTGGAATCCGCAGGCGATGTTGGCGGAGGAAACGATGTCGAGCATCGCCTCGTCGTCTCCCATGGGCCAGGGGCCGAAGCCTTCGCCCATATCGCAGTTCAGATCGACCTTCATGACACTCACACCAGAACGGGCTGCGCCTTTTGCGCGCCTACATGGAACACACGCTTGTAACGTTCGACTTCCGCACTCGGTCCCATCGCCTTCGTCGGGTTGTCCGACAGCTTCACCGTCGGGCGCCCATCGGCGGAGATGACCTTGCAGACGATGGAGATCGGGTCGAGACGTCCTTCAGGCGCAAGGCCGCGGAAATCGTTGGTGAGCAGCGTGCCCCAGCCATAGCCGATGCGCATGCGGCCCCGGAAATGGTTGTGGATGCGCTCGATCACATCGACATCGAGACCATCGGAAAAGATGGCGAGTTTCTCCGCCGGGTTCTGCCCACGCTCACGCCACCAGGCGATAGCCTCTTCCCCGCCCGCAATGGGATCTTTCGAGTCGACGCGGATGCCTGTCCAGGACGGCACCCATTCCGGCGCGTTCTGGAGGAAGTTCGTGGTGCCGTAGGTATCGGGCAGGATGACGAGCAGGTTGCCCTCGTAATCCTCCTGCCAGTCGGCCAGCACGCGATAGGGCGAGAGAGCCATTTCCTCGTCGCTGTTCGCCAGCGCCGCATAAACCATGGGGAGTTCGTGAGCGTTGGTGCCGACGGCCTCGACCTCCTGGCGCATGGCGATGAGGCAGTTGGACGTGCCGAGGAACGACGTTCCCAACCCCTCCATCATCGCCTGCACGCACCAATCCTGCCACAGGAAGCCATGGCGACGGCGGGTGCCGAAATCGGCAATGGAAAGATCCGGCATCGTCTTCAGCCRCTCGATCTTCTCCCACACACGGGTCATGGCGCGGGCATAGAGCACCTGAAGCTCGAACTTGGCCATGCCCCTCAGAACTCCGCGTGAGCGCAATTCGTTGAGAATGGCGAGCGCCGGGATCTCCCACATGGTGGTCTCGATCCAGGGGCCGTGGAAGGTCAGCACGTACTGGCCGTCTTCCTTCTCCAGCAGGTATTCGGGAAAGCGGAAGGTCTCGAGCCAGTCCATGAATTCCGGCGAGAACATCTGGCGCTTGCCGTAGAAGGTGTTGCCTCTGAGCCATGTGGATTCGCCACGCGTCAGGGACAGGCTTCGCACATGGTCTAGCTGCTCGCGCAGTTCGCCTGCATCGATGATGTCGGCCAGACGAATGCGGGTGGTGCGGTTGTGAATGCCGAATGTGACCTGCACGTCCCGATGGCGGCGAAAGATCGTCTGCGCCATCAGGAGCTTATAGAAGTCCGTATCCAGCACCGACCGGACGATCGGATCGATCTTCCAGGTATGGTTGTAGACCCTGGTCGCGATATCCGCCATCGCCTGCTCCTCACCGTTTAAGGAGGCGAGACCATAGCGAAGCCTTGGCGAGGATGAAAGGGTGCCCGGCTCCGTATACAGGCCGAACAGGACCTAAGGCGGCAGAACATCGACCTGAATCGAGGAATAATAGGCCGCAACATCGGCCATGTCCTGGTCCGACAGCTCCTTCGCTACGATGTTCATGCTCTCGTTCTTGCGAGTCTCGGTCTTGTACTCACCCAGGGATTTCACGAGATAGCTCTCGATCTGGCCCGCGAGGTTCGGAGCCTCCGGGTTTTTGGAAAGGCCGTCCAGCCCATGGCAGGCCTGGCACGTCGTGATCTTCTGGCGCCCGGCCTTGGCATCCCCTGCGCCTGCGGCGCTCGGAGCAATCATCGCCAGCATAGCCGCCAGGATAAGAATCTGCTTCATGTCGATGCTTTCCGAAAAGGAACAGGCGCGCCAAGAAKGGCGCGCCTGCCGGGATGCTGTCATTGACCTTCGTAGGAGATGCGGTAGATCGCACCCGCCGTGTCGTCGGACACGAGGAGCGAGCCGTCGAGGAGGACGGCCACATCCACCGGTCGGCCGAGATATTCCCCGTTCTCCGTCAGCCAGCCTTCGGCGAAGACCTGGGGCTTGTCCGCCGTGCCGTCGGGCTTCAGCGGCGTAAACATGACCCGTGCGCCAATCGGTTTGGTGCGGTTCCAGGACCCGTGCTGGGCCGTGAAGAAGCCGCCCTGATATGAGCGCGGGAACATGCGGCCGTTATAATAGACCAGTCCGAGATCGGCCGCGTGCGGCGGCATCTCGGACTGGGGAGCCACGGTGCCGGCCGGCACCTGATCATCCTTGTATTCGACCGTGCGAACCGTGCCGCCGCCGTAATAGGGGAAGCCGAAGTTCTGGCCCATCTGCACGGAGCGGTTCAGCTCGCCCGGAGGCTGGTCGTCACCCATGCCGTCGACCTGATTATCGGTGAACCACAGGGATTTATCGGCCAGATTGAAATCGATGCCCACCGAGTTACGGATACCGGTTGCATAGACTTCGCGGTTCTTGCCATCCTGATCCATGCGGATGATGCCGCCGATGCCAGCCTTCCGGAAAAGCTCCAGCTTGTCCTTCGGCGGTACGTTGAAGGGCTGACCGAGAGCGATGTAGAGCTTGTTGTCGGGCCCGACGCGGCAGACGCGGGCCGTGTGGTTGAAGCTCTCCTCCGTCGGCGGGATCAACTCACCCTGTTTCACGACAATACCGGCCGCTACATCGGGACCTTCGTAGAAGAACTCAGCCGCCGGGAATTGCAGCACCCGGTTCTGCTCGACGACATAGAGCATGCCATCGCGGGAGAAACAGACTCCGTTCGGGATCTTGAACTCGACGGATGGCGCGAACTGCTTCACCTCGTCCGCCACACGATCCTTGTCGCGATCCGTCACCACATAAACATTGTTCTTGCGCGTTCCGACAAAAACGACGCCGGCATTAGGCCCGACAGCCATGTGCCGCGCATCCGGTACGACGGCATAGAGATCGATCTTGAAGCCTGCAGGCAACTTGACCTTCTCGAGATTTTTGCGAATGGCGTCGGCCCGTCGGCCTTCCTGCGGAATCTGCTTGGGCTCGACGGTGCCCGTGCTCTGAAATGTTTGGAGCTTTTCGAGATTACCGCTCGGCTGAGGCGCAGGCTGGGCAAGACTTGATGATGCAAACGCTACAGTGGAGACGGCGGCAAGCCAGACGAACTTCATCGTTCCCTCCCTGGGAGCGCCCCCTTTGCTGATTTATTGTTGCCGGACGGATTCCTCCGCTTTTGCTTATTGTCCTTGATGATACTCAAGCTTTCGCGCGAAAGAAACACGAAAGAAAGAAGTAAATCAGGTCAACAAAAAGGGCCGCGTGGCGGCCCTGATTGCTTGAACGTTTGGTGTCGAAGATCAGCTGAGATTGACCTTCGCCTGATCGCCCGGATGCGGCGGCTTTCCGGTGATGGCCGCCTTCGCATATCCGTAGAGGTGCACGATGGTGGACGACGGGCTGTCCCAGTATTCACCACCTTGCGGATGCACGCGGATGAGGGCGATCTGCGGATCGTCAACGCCTTCCGGGAACCAAGCACGCAGCGGCTCCGACCACTTATCCTGAATCGTCGCCTTGTCCCGTACGATCTCGGCCTTTCCGGTGACCGACACATAAGTCTGGCCCTTCGGGTCGCTGTAGGCGAGGTTCACCTCGTTGTCGCGCGAAAGCTCCGTGGTCTTCGGCGACTGGATCTGCGTGAAGAACCAAAGATCTCCGTGCTCATCGGCCTCCTGGCTGTGCATGGGACGGCTGTGCAGCTTTCCCTCGGTATCGACAGTCGTCATCATGGCGATCTTCACATCCTTGATGAGCTCGTAGAGCTTCGCGGCATTCGGATCGTTATGCCCGTGCTGGTGCATCATTGACTCCTTGGAAATCTCGAAACGCATCCCGGGTCAGCGCGGCAGGGCAAGCCGCTCCGGCCGCCCGAGGGTCGGGTGGACAACGGACCAGCTGCGGATTGGTTCAGGATCCTGCTTTCATCCGCGCGAGGACGCCTTAACGCGGAGCGTTTCGCCCTATACATGAGGCTAAGAATCTGTTGTCGGATCGAGCCCAGGAGTATCCATCGTGGCGATCACCCGTGAAGATGTGCTGCAGGCGTTGTCGGCCGTGCCGGTCGATGCCAACGGAACGAACCTTGCCGCATCGGGGCGCCTCTCCGACGTCCATATCGACGATGCGGGCCGGGTCATGTTCTCCATCGCCATCGAGCCATCGGAAGCCACCGCCATGGAGCGCGTGCGTCAGGCCGCTGCGATTGCCGTGCAAGGCCTGCCGGGTGTGAAGGGCGTCTTCGCCAGCCTTACAGCCGACCGTGCTCCCGGCTCCCCTCCCGCGGCACCCTCCGCCCAGCAACGCCCCCGCGCTGCCGCGCAGCCCAAGAACCAGCGCATTCCGGGCGTGCAGCATGTGATAGCGGTCGCCTCCGGCAAGGGCGGCGTCGGCAAGTCGACCACCGCCTGCAATCTGGCGCTTGGCCTTGCGTCCCTGGGCCTCAAGGTGGGCATTCTCGATGCCGACATCTACGGCCCTTCCATGCCCAAGCTTCTCGGCATCCACGGCAAGCCCCGGCTGCTCGAGAATCGCGTTCTCGAACCCATGGAAGCCTACGGCCTCAAGGTCATGTCCATCGGCTTCCTGGTGGAAGAGGAAGCGGCCATGATCTGGCGCGGCCCCATGGTCATGTCGGCGATCACGCAGATGCTGCGCGAGGTAGCCTGGGGCGATCTCGACGTGCTCGTGGTGGACATGCCCCCCGGCACCGGCGACGCCCAACTCACCATGGCACAGGCGACGCCCTTGGCCGGAGCCGTGATCGTCTCCACGCCGCAGGATCTCGCCCTTATCGATGCCCGGCGCGGCGTCTCCATGTTCAAGCGCGTGGAAATTCCAATCCTAGGCATCGTCGAGAACATGGCGACCTTCGTCTGTCCCCATTGCGGCGAGACTTCCCATATCTTCGGCCATGGCGGTGCACGGGCAGAAGCCGAGCGCCTCGGTGTTCCCTTCCTGGGCGAGGTGCCCCTCAACATGTCGATCCGCGAATTGTCGGATGCGGGCCGCCCCGTGGTCGCGGTCGAGCCGGAAGGGCCTCATGCCGCGACCTATAAGGACATGGCGCAACAGATCTGGTCCGCCCTGTCCGGAGGCGCTGCGGCTCGCCCGACTCCGCGCATCGTGATCGAGTAAGGCTACATGGCGCCCTACCCCGCCACACTGGGCGTCATCCTCGGCGGCGGACTGGCACGCCGCATGAATGGGGCCGACAAGGCTCTGCTGGAATTGGAGGGCCGCCCGCTGCTCTCCCATGTTCGTGAACGGCTTGCGCCGCAATGCGAGGGCCTGATCCTCAATGCAAATGGCGACCCGGCGCGGTTCGGCGCTTTGGGCCTGCCGATCGTGCCGGATTCGGTTTCCGGTCACCTCGGGCCGCTGGCGGGAATCCTGGCAGCGCTCGAATGGACAGCCATTCACCGCCCCTCCCTGGAATGGGTCGTCAGCGTTCCGGCGGATACACCTTTGATCCCGCAGGATCTTGTCCAGCGGCTCCATAATGCGCGCCGAGCTGAAGGCCGGCCCCTCGCCTGCGCCTCATCGGCTTCGCGTGATCACTTCGTGATCGGGCTATGGCCTGTCCGCCTGAAGCAGGATCTCCTACAGGCTCTCGTCGAGAAGGATATGCGCCGGGTAGAGGACTGGGTGCGACCTCATGGATTGGCGCGGGCTGAGTGGTCCGCCGAACCAAGCGATCCATTCTTCAACATCAACACACCGGAGGATCTCGCGAAGGCGCATGGGCTGGTTGAGCCCAACACCGTCCGCCGCTAAGAAGCGCGGCGGATGAGCCAGATCGGGAGAAATGCAATGGTGGAACTGGACCTGTCCGGCCTGAAATGCCCGCTGCCGGTGCTGCGCACCCGCAAAGCCCTCTCGTCCATGGAACCCGGCGATCAGCTTCGCGTCACCTGCACCGACCCTCTGGCCGGAATCGATGTGCCCAATCTTATTCGCGAACTCGGCGATGCCCTTCTCGATCAGCAGCACGATGGCAACACGGTCATCTTCGTCATCCGCAAGGCGCAGGTATAAAAAAGGCCCGGCTTCGAGCCGGGCCATTATCAAAAATTCGTGTTATTCGTCCCGCTTGCGCAAGCTGTCTTTCAGGCCGCCAACGGTGTTCTGAATGCGACCCTCGGCCTTATCCATCTTGCCTTCGGTCTCGAGCTTGGAGTCTCCGACGGCCTTTCCAATACCTTCCTTCACACGGCCCTTGATGTTCTTCATGCTGCCTTCAGTGCGATCACGATCCATGATGCTTCTCCCAAAATTGGAACTCTGGGATAAAAACGCCCTGCGCTTCGGAAGGTTTCAAGCTCAGCCATAGCATAGAGTGAAATCTGTCAGCGACAAATCGAACAGTTTAATTTTAGCAATTACAAGATTTAGATCGATCCAGAGCTTTCTGACCTAACTGGTCTTTGTATGATTAAATCACGAAAACATTATTGAATATTATCCTCAGGCGATGATGTTGCATGACGGACACAATGCGCATCCTTTGCGTAACACTGCATGAACAATCCCCAATAATTCGCTCGGTTATCTCATTGCGCTCATGGACATCAGGCTTGGCCGCTCTAATTCGAGCAGCGGGGGAATAAATGTTATATTCTTGTGGACCGAAGAGTTTCCTGTGTCCTCTGCACCAAGGGCTCCGAAGGAGCCGCCCAAAACTGCGCGCGCGAGCGACAGCCGAACCGGTTTGAAGAAAACCGCTCAGCCGCTCGACCGTATCGCGCTTCTCGCCCATCAGCTCAGGACGCCCCTCTCAGCCGTCAATGCCCTCGCCCAAGGCCTCATGCGCCGCGCGGACAAGATGAGTGTCGAGGATGTTCGAGGCCGGGCGGAAAGGATTTGGCGCGCCAGCCTGCGTCTCGACGAGCTGATCGAGATGATCATGTCCTATACGCGCGCCAGCGCCGGCGGCATGCTGCTGAATCCGAGCGAGTTCAATCCTGAAGCTTTAATCAGGCGCGCCTGCCATGAACAGAGCAGCCACGAGCCCGCACGCCCCTTCATCACTGATATTCAGGGATTGCCGGAAACGATCATCGGTGACCCGATCCTGCTCGAACAGGTTGTCGTGATCGTCGTGTCCAACGCCATGAAATATTCGCCGCCCGATTGCGTGGTGAGCGTGACCGCCCGTGCGATGGAGAATGGCATCTCGATTGTCGTCAAGGATGAAGGCATCGGCATTTCCGAATGGGATCTGCCTTTCCTGATGCAGCCCTTCTTCAGGGGACGGAACGCCAAGCAATTGCCCGGCACGGGCTTGGGGCTCAGCCTCGCTTGGCACATCCTCAAGCTGCACGGAGGTGGCTTGCAGATCGAGAGTCAGGAAGGCAAAGGCGCAACTGTCACGATGACCATCCCCGAGAAGAACGTGACGGGCGCGACGAACGTCTTCTGACTCTCCTCACAGGCGAATGAGGATGGCGCGAAAATCGTTCACGTTGGTCAGCGTCGGACCGGTGACGACGAGTCGGTCGAGGGCTGCGAAAGCCGAATAGGCATCGTTGCCGGCAAGATGCGCATCGAGGTCGACGCCCTTCTCGCGGGCCATGTCGAACATCGCGACATCGAACCAGGCCCCGGCATTATCCTCCGATCCGTCGATGCCATCCGTGTCGCAGGCAATCGCGGAGATCTTCGGTTCATTGCGCAGCGCCAGCGCCAAGGCGAGCAGGAATTCCGCATTGCGTCCACCCCGTCCGGAGCCGCGCACGGTCACCGTCGTTTCACCGCCTGAGAGCAGAACGCAAGGTGCCCTGACCGGCTCGCCATGCATCATCGCGGATCGTGCGATGCCGGCCATAACGCGGCCTGCCTCGCGCGCCTCACCCTCGATGGCATCGCCGAGGATCAACGGTGTCAATCCAAACTCACGCGCCTTTGCGGCAGCCGCATCCAGCGCCATCTTCGGCGTGGCCAGCATGTGAAGATCACCGCCAGCCCCAGCATCTTCCACGGCGTTTGCCTTGATGGCTTTCACCACATGAGCAGGCACATCGATATCGTATTTGCGCAGGATCGACAGGGCCGTCTGCGGATCGATGCGCTCAGGGATCGTCGGGCCGGAGCCGATGCTGGATGGATCGTCGCCCGGTACATCGGAGATGAGATAGGTCACGATCCGAGCAGGCCTGACCGCCTCTGCGAGCCTGCCGCCCTTGATGGCGGAGAGAGACTTGCGCACCAGATTCATTTCGCCAATCGGAGCACCGGATTTCAGCAGTGCGCGATTGAGCGCCTGCTTGTCGGCGAATGTAATTCCCTCAGCTGGAAGCGACAGAAGCGCCGATGCGCCACCGGAGATGAGGCAGACCACGAGGTCGTCAGGCCCGACCTCCCTCGCAAGTTCGAGAATGCGTCCCGCCGCCCGAAGGCCGGCATCGTCGGGAACAGGATGTGCCGCCTCGACGATTTCGATGGATTGTGTCGGCACCGCATGGCCGTAGCGCGTGACGACGAGCCCCTCGCAGGTTCCACCCGCGCGGCCCCATGCCTCCTCGAACGCCGCTGCCATGCGGGCGGACGCCTTGCCCGCTCCAAGAACGATGGTCCGTCCCTTCGGCCGGGGCGGCAGGCGCCCGTCGAATTTTCCATCCGGCAGGGCGGCCTCAAGGGCTGCATCGAAGATGGCGCGCAGAATCAGGACATCGTTTGTCATGCGCCCAGATTACGACAGAACTGGCCCTGGTTCAGCAGGGATCGCTCTTGGCCGGGCTGTGGGCAAGGCTGGGAAAATGGCCCGGCTTCGGCAAAAATGTTGGAACATTCCACCCAATTGTGCTTGATGCCGTGCCAAACCGTCGTTTACTCGCCTAACGAATGTCTGCGAAGGAAATGCCTGCCCATGATCAAGACTGGCTGCTTAGCCCCATCCACCATGCCAGGAGGTGCGGCATGACTCCCCTGTCTCAGTTGCCGCTGGAAAAGGCACGTTCGGTTCGCGTGACCCTGACCGATATCGACGATACGATTACCTCTGAAGGCATTCTGACGGCCTCGGCCTATGCCGCTTTGGAGAACCTGCAAAAAGCGGGCTTTCTCGTGATCCCGGTGACAGGCCGCCCCGCCGGCTGGTGCGATCACATCGCCCGCATGTGGCCGGTCGATGCCATCGTCGGCGAGAACGGCGCTTTCTATTTCCGCTACGACCGCACCGCCAAGAAGATGCATCAGCATTTTTGGGCGAAGCCTGAAGAGCTGAAGCGCAATCGCGCCAAGCTCGATGCCATCGAGAAGGATGTGCTGTCATCGGTGCCGGGCTCGGCCCTTGCCAGCGACCAAGCCTTTCGCGTCGCGGATCTCGCCATCGATTTCTGCGAGGACGTTCCCGCCCTCCCCGAGTCGGAGGTCGACAGGATCGTTTCCATCTTCGAGCGTCATGGAGCCCAGGCGAAGGTCAGCTCGATCCATGTGAATGGTTGGTTCGGCGATTACAACAAACTCAGCATGGCCAAGACGCTGCTTGCCGACGTGTTCGGCCTCACCTGGGAGCAGGCGAAGGAATGCGTGATCTACGCGGGCGACTCGCCCAATGACGAACCCATGTTCGAGGCATTCCCTCTCAGTGTGGGCGTCGCCAATGTTCATGCTTTCGCACATCGCTTGAAGAACAAGCCTGCCTATATTGCCAAAGGCCATTCCGGGGATGGTTTTGCGGAGTTGGCAGATCTTCTGCTGAACGCACGTCAGCGCTAGGCATTCCGATCATCGGCCCCGATCTTGAAAACCCTGCCCGGCCTCGACCGAGCAGGGTTTTTCTTTGTTCGAACAGATGATCCAGCGGCTCGCGCGTCACAGCCCCGAGAGAGCGATATACTTGATCTCAAGGAAACCCTCGATGCCGTACTTCGAGCCCTCACGGCCAAGCCCCGACTGCTTCACGCCGCCGAACGGCGCCATCTCGTTGGCGAGCGCCGGCGTGTTCACGCCCACCATCCCGCTCTCCAGCGCCTCCGCCACGCGCCAGACGCGGGCCATGTCCTTGGCATAGAAATACGATGCCAGACCGAACTCCGTGTCGTTCGCCATCGCAATCACATCCGCCTCGTCCGCAAACGTGATGATCGGCGCCAGCGGCGCGAACGTCTCCTCCTTCGTCACCTTCATCGCTTGCGTGATCCCCGTCATCACGGTGGGCTCGAAGAACGTGCCGCCCAACTCCGAGCGCTTGCCGCCGAGCACCAGCTTACCGCCCTTCGCCAGCGCATCGGCTACGTGCTCCTCCATCTTGGCAACCGCCCGGTCGTCGATCAGCGGTCCCATCGACACCCCGGTCTCCGTGCCCCGGCCGAGCTTGAAGCCTTTCGCCTTGGCGGCGAACTTCTCGGCGAAGGCATCGGCCACACCCTCCTGCACATAAATGCGGTTGGCGCACACACAGGTCTGCCCGGCATTGCGGAACTTGGAGGCGAGAGCCCCCTCCACCGCCGCATCGAGATCGGCATCGTCGAACACGATGAACGGCGCATTGCCGCCGAGCTCGAGCGACAGTCGCTTGATGCCGTCGGCTGCCTCGCGCATGAGCCAGCGCCCGACATTGGTCGAGCCGGTGAAGGTGATCTTGGCCACTTTCGGGTTGCGGCAGAACTCCTCGCCGATCGGCTTGGCCTCGCCGGTGATCACCGAGAACGCGCCTTTGGGCACCCCGGCCCGCTCGGCCAGCACCGCGAGCGCCAGSGCCGAGAGCGGCGTCTGGGCAGCGGGCTTGAGCACCATGGTGCAGCCGGCGGCGAGCGCCGGACCGACCTTGCGGGTGATCATGCCATTGGGGAAGTTCCAGGGGGTGATGGCGGCGCACACGCCGACCGGCTGCTTGAGCACCAGGATGCGCTGGCCGGGATTGGCGCCGGGAATGATGTCGCCGTCGATGCGCTTGGCCTCTTCGGCGAACCACTCGATATAGGCGGCATTGGAGATCACCTCGCCCTTGGCCTCAGCCAGCGGCTTGCCCTGCTCGGTGGTGAGGATGAGGGCGAGATCGTCGGCATTGGCGATGATGAGATCGTACCAGCGTTTCAGGACGGCGCTGCGCTCCTTGGCGGGACGCTTGGCCCAGTCCTTCTGCACCGCGTGGGCSGTATCGATGGCGCGGCGCGCCACCTCGGGGCCGAGATCGGGCACGTGGGCGATGATGCTGCCGTCGGCAGGATCGGTGACCGGGATGGACTTGCCGTCCGGGGCATCGATCCATTCGCCGGCCACATAGGCCTGCGACACGAGCAGGGACGCATCCTTCAAATCAGGAATGCGATGGGACGGTGCGGCATGAACGGTCATCGGGCTTCACTCCAACCTGTGAAATAAGGGGGATCTTCAAGCCAGATATAGGCTCTCCCCGTCTCATGTGAACCGCTTATCCACGCCGGGCAGGAATGCTGTTCCGGCGGGATAAGCCTATGGATTAGGCAAACAGGGCAGCCCTTTGAGAATATTTGCGACTTAAGGATGAAACGCCATCGCATTGCTAAGATCGAAACGCTCGTTACCTTCTCTTGACCGTCCATTTTGGTGGTTTCACCATGCGGCTCAACACAAGGCAGGGCAAACCTGGCCTCGCTCCATGAAGGGAAGAAAGATGCAAGTTCTCAAGCCACTTCTGTTTGCCCTAAGCTGCACCGTAGCAGCATCGTCGGCCTTTGCGCAGCAGGCTTCCGACGGTGTAGTGAAAATCGGCATCCTGAATGACCAATCCGGCGTCTATGCCGATTTCGGCGGCAAATCTTCCGTCGAAGCGGCCCGCATGGCGGTTCAGGATTTCGGCGGCAAAGTTCTCGGCGTGCCGGTGGAGATCGTCAGCGCCGACCATCAGAACAAGCCCGATGTCGCCTCCAGCATTGCCCGTCAATGGTACGACACGGACAAGGTCGATACCATCATGGAGCTGACCACATCCTCCGTCGCGCTCGCCGTGCAGGGCCTGTCGAAGGACAAAAAGAAAATTACCATGACGACCGGTGCGGCGACAACCGACCTCACTGGAAAGCAGTGCTCGCCCTACGGCTTCCACTGGGCCTATGACACGCACGCGCTCGCAGTCGGCACAGGCGGCGCGCTGGTGGAAAACGGCGGCAACAAGTGGTTCTTCCTCACTGCGGACTATGCCTTCGGTTACTCGCTTGAAGACCAGACCTCCAAGTTCGTGAAGTCGAAGGGCGGTCAGGTCGTCGGCTCCGTCCGCCATCCGCTCGCCGCCACCGATTACTCGTCGTTCCTGCTACAGGCGCAGAGTTCAGGCGCGAACGTGATCGGCATGGCCAATGCGGGTCTCGACACCGCCAACGCCATCAAGCAGGCCGCCGAGTTCGGCATCACCCAGGGCGGCACGCGCCTTGCGGCTCTGCTGTTCACGCTCGCCGAAGTGAAGGGCCTCGGCCTGAAGGCAGCGCAGGGCCTGACGCTGACGGAAGGCTGGTACTGGGACCAGAGCGACGAGAACCGCGCCTTCGCGAAGCGCTTCCAGGAAAAGACCGGCCGCATGCCCAACATGATTCACATGGGCACCTATTCCACCGTGCTGCAATACCTGAAGGCGGTCGAGAAGGCCGGAACGGATGCGACCGAGCCGGTGGCGAAGCTCCTGCATGAAATGCCGGTTCAGGACATCTTCGCCAAGAACGGCAAGGTGCTGCCCAACGGTCGCATGGTCTACGACATGTTCCTCTTCCAGGTGAAGAAGCCCGAAGAGAGCAAGGGCGAGTGGGACATGTACAAGCAGCTCGCCAAGGTGCCCGGCGATCAGGCCTACATGAAGGCCGCCGACAGCGGCTGCCAGCTCACGCAGTAAGCGTTGTGATTCCGGTGGGGATGCGCCATGCATCCCCACCTCTCTTTTTAAGAGGATGATGGCTGCCATATGGTCAGTACCAAACCGATATTGAGCGCCTCGGGCCTCACCATGGAATTCCGCGGCTTCCTCGCCGTGAAGAACGTGACGTTGACCGTCAATGAAGGAACGATCCACGCCTTGATCGGCCCCAACGRCGCCGGCAAGACCACCGTCTTCAATCTTCTCACCAAGTTTCTTACGCCGACGCGCGGCGAAATTCATTTTCGCGGGGAGAACATTACGCGCATGAAGCCCGCCGAGGTCGCGCGCCTCGGCCTCGTGCGCTCTTTCCAGATCTCGGCGGTGTTCCCGCATCTGACCGTGCTCGACAATGTGCGCGTGGCTTTGCAGCGCCCGTCCGGCCTTGCCACGCAGTTCTGGCGCTCTTCCAACAGCCTGTCGGCTCTCGACGACCGGGCGATGGAGCTGATCGACGCCGTCAATCTCTCGACCTATGCGGACCTGACCGCGTCCGAACTGTCCTATGGCCGCAAGCGCGCGCTCGAAATCGCGACGACGCTCGCGCTCGATCCCGCCATGCTGCTGCTGGACGAGCCGATGGCCGGCATGGGCCATGAGGATATCGGCCGCATCACCGACCTGATCCGGCGCATCGCGAAAAGCCGCACGGTGCTCATGGTCGAGCACAACCTGCATGTCGTTTCCGATCTCTGCGACCGCGTCACGGTTCTCGCGCGCGGCGAGATTCTGTCCGATGGAACTTACGAGGCCGTGAGCGCCGATCCGCGCGTGCGTGAAGCCTATATGGGGACCGAGCATGAGTAACGCGCCTCTCCTCGAAGTTCGCGGACTGAACGCATGGTACGGCGAAAGCCACGTGCTCCACGGTGTCGATCTCGATATCCGCGAGGGCGAAACCGTGACGCTGCTCGGCCGCAATGGCGCCGGCAAGACCACCACTTTACGCGCCATCATGGGAATCCTGCGCCGCCGCGAGGGCGTCATCAAATTGCGCGGCAAGGATCTGCTGAGCCTGCCCCTGCACAAGGTCGCGCAAGCCGGCATCGGCTATGTGCCCGAGGAACGTGGAATCTTCGCGAGCCTCAATGTCTCGGAGAATCTCGCCCTGCCTCCGACCGTTTCGGAAGGTGGCATGAGCGTGGAGGAGATCTACACCCTCTTTCCCAACCTGCACGAGCGGCGCACGAGCCAGGGCACCAAGCTCTCCGGCGGCGAGCAACAGATGCTGGCTATTGCCCGCATTCTTCGCACCGGCGCGAAAGTCATCCTGCTGGATGAGCCGACGGAAGGCCTCGCGCCCGTCATCGTCCAGCGCATCGGCGATGTGCTGGTGGAACTCAAGAAACGCGGCATGACCATTCTTCTCGTCGAACAGAATTTCCGCTTCGCGCGCAAGGTCGCAGACCGTTTCTACCTCATGGAGGACGGGCGGATGGTGAACTCGTTCCCCGGGCATGAACTCGATGCCCGCATGAACGAGCTTCACGAAGTGCTGGGAGTTTAGAGCATCATGAGTACGATTTTCGGCATTCCCACCCCTGCGCTCTACGGTCAGATCCTCATCGGCCTGATCAACGGCTCGTTCTACGCCATGCTCAGCCTCGGCCTCGCGGTGATCTTCGGGCTGCTGCGCGTCATCAACTTCGCCCATGGCGCACAGTATATGCTGGGTGCCTTCGCAGCCTATCTGCTGCTCACCTATGGCGGCATCGGCTATTGGCCCTCCCTCGTGCTGGCCCCCATCATCGTGGGCGCAATCGCGATGCTCATCGAGCGTCTCATGCTGCGCCGGCTTTATGGCATCGATCCGCTTTATGGACTTCTGCTGACCTTCGGTCTGGCCCTCATCCTCGAGGGAGCATTCCGCTACTGGTTCGGTGCGGCCGGAAATCCCTATGCGCCTCCGGAGCAGCTCACCGGGGCGGTGAATCTCGGCTTCATGTTCATGCCGATCTATCGCGGCTGGGTCGTCATCGCCTCGCTTATCGTCTGCATCGGTACGTGGCTTCTCATCGAGAAGACAAGGCTCGGCGCATATTTGCGCGCGGCGACAGAGAACGCCACGCTGGTCCAGGCCTTCGGCGTGAACGTGCCGCTTCTCCTGACGCTCACTTACGGTCTCGGCGCGGCGCTCGCCGCTCTCGCGGGCGTGCTAGCGGCACCGATCTATCAGGTGAGCCCGCTGATGGGGACGAACCTCATCATCATCGTCTTCGCGGTCGTGGTCGTCGGCGGCATGGGGTCGATCCTCGGCGCCATCGTCACCGGCTACATGCTGGGCGTGCTCGAAGGGCTCACGAAGGTGTTCTACCCGCAGGCGTCGAGCATCGTCATTTTCGTTATCATGGCCATCGTTCTGCTCGTCAGGCCGGCGGGTCTCTTTGGGCGTGAGGAGTAACATCATGGCTGTCGGAACACAGGTCATCGCAGAGCAGCCAAAACTGCGCACCACCAACCTGATCCTCGGCGTCATCGCCATCGCGATATTACTGGCAGCGCCGTTCTATTTCTACACCGGCATCCTGATGAGCATGCTGTGCTTTGCGCTCTTCGCCTGCGCATTCAACCTGCTCATCGGATATGTCGGCCTTCTCTCCTTCGGCCATGCAGCCTTCTTCGGCGGTGCGGCCTATTTCACGGCCCATGCCGTCAAGGTCTGGGGCTGGGAGCCACTGACAGGAATCCTCCTGGGCGTCGCCGGCGCTGCCGTGATGGGCCTCGTCATGGGCCTGCTCGCCATCCGTCGCCAGGGCATCTACTTCGCCATGATCACGCTGGCGCTGTCGCAGATGTTCTTCTTTCTCTGCCTCCAGGCGCCTTTCACCCATGGCGAAGATGGCATCCAGGGCGTGCCGCGCGGTTATCTGCTCGGCCTGATCGACCTCAGCGACCAGTACACGATGTATTACGTGACATTGGCGATCTTCCTGATCGGCCTCTTCCTCATCTGGCGCATCGTAAACTCGCCCTTCGGCAACATCCTCAAGGCGATCCGCGAGAACGAGAAGCGCGCGGTTTCCTTGGGCTACCGGGTCGATCGCTACAAGCTCGGCGCCTTCGTCATGTCGGCGGCGCTCGCGGGCCTTGCCGGTGGAACGAAGGCCATAGTCTTCCAGTTCGCAACCCTCACCGACGTAACATGGCAGATGTCAGGCGAGGTGATCCTCATGACCCTTCTCGGCGGCATCGGCACGATGATCGGCCCCGTCGTCGGCGCGGGCCTCGTGATCGCCTTGCAGAACTATCTCGCCGCGTGGGACTTCCCCGTGACGGTGCTGATCGGCATCATCTTCGTGATCTGCGTGCTGCTGTTCCGCCGGGGCATCGTGGGCGAGATCCTGGAACTGCTGAAGCGCAAGCCCAAAGGGGCCGTATAAGGAAACTGCATAAGCGCCGGACCAATCCGGCGCTTCACGATCGGCAAAGCTGCCAATGGAGGCAGGCCATGTCCAACACCAATACATTCGATTACGTCGTCGTCGGCGCAGGCTCCGCCGGTTGCGTCCTGGCGAACCGCCTGTCCAAGGATTCGCGCAACCAGGTCTGCGTGCTCGAAGCAGGCGGCAAGGATAACTGGATCTGGTATCACATTCCCGTCGGCTATCTCTTCGCCATCGGTAATCCGCGCGCGGATTGGATGTTCAAGACGGAGAGCGAGCCCGGCCTGAACAACCGCATCCTCAACTATCCCCGCGGCAAGGTGCTGGGCGGCTGCTCGGCCATCAACGCCATGGTCTATATGCGCGGCCAGAAGGAAGATTACGACAACTGGCGGCAGATGGGACTCGAGGGCTGGGCCTGGGACGACGTGAAGCCGATCTTCCGTCAGCACGTCGATCATTATCTCGGAGCGGGCGAGCACCATGGTGCGGGCGGGGAATGGCGCGTCGAGGCGGCGCGCCTGCGCTGGGACATCCTCGACACCTTCATCGAAGCCGCCGTCGAGGCCGGCATCCCGCGCGTGAGCGACTTCAACACGGGAAGCAACGAAGGCATTTCCTATTTCCATGTGAACCAGAAGGGCGGCAGGCGCTGGTCGGCCGCGCGCGGCTTCCTCAAGCCCGCCCTCTCCCGTCCGAACCTCACTCTCGAAATTCATGCGCATGCCACGCGCATCCTTTTTGAGGGCAAGCGCGCCATCGGCGTGGAGATCCTGCAGAACGGCACCTTGCGCCGTATCCTCGCGCGCAAGGAGGTCATCCTGTCGGCCGGCGCCATCGCCTCGCCCAAACTGCTGCAGCTCTCCGGTRTCGGCGGCGCAACGCTGCTGMGGGAGCATGGCATCGAGCCGCTTCAGGACCTGCCGGGCGTCGGCGCAAACCTGCAGGATCACCTTCAGCTACGCCCGATCTACAAGGTCCACGGCGTTCGCACCCTGAACGAGGATTATCGCTCGCTCATGAAGAAGGGCCGGATGGCTCTCGAATACGCCCTCTTCCGCAAGGGCCCGCTGACCATGGCGCCGTCGCAGCTCGGCGCCTTCACGCGCTCGTCGCCGGATTATGCGACGCCCAATCTCCAGTTTCACATCCAGCCTCTGTCGCTGGACAAGTTCGGGGAAGATCCGCATCCCTTCCCCGCCTTCACGGCAAGCGTCTGCAACCTGCGCCCGACAAGCCGCGGCACGGTTGCGATTCGCAGCGGCGATCCGGCTGACGCGCCCTTCATTCGGCCGAACTATCTTGCGACGGATGAGGACCAGCGCGTAGCGGTCGACTCGCTGCGTCTGGTGAGACACATCGTTTCGATGCCAGCGCTTCAGAAATATCGCCCAGAGGAGTACAAGCCCGGAGCAAGCTTGACGACGGATGAGGAACTGCTCAACGGCGCCCGCGACATCGGTACGACGATCTTTCACCCGGTCGGCACGGCCAAAATGGGCACCGATACGGATCCGATGGCCGTCACCGACGGAAGGCTGCGTGTGCGCGGGATCGAAGGGCTTCGCGTGATCGACGCGTCCGTCATGCCGACGATCACGAGCGGCAACACGAATTCGCCAACGCTGATGATCGCCGAGAAGGGAGCGGCCATGATCCTCGAGGATCATGCGCGCGACAACACACCCGTGCTTCGTTCGGCCTGAGGCGGCGCCTTCGTCCTAGTTCGTGGACGGACGTCCGTCCGCGGGCAGGTGGCTCGCGGCCCAGATGGCGGCCTGGGTCCTGTTCTTCGCGTGAATTTTGCGCAGGATGGCCTTCACGTGCACTTTGACGGTGGCTTCCGTGATGTCGAATTTGCGGGCGATCAGCTTGTTTGAATCACCATCCATCAGGCAGCGCAGGATCACGGTTTCACGGACCGACAATCCCTTTGCCGGCACGTTGTCCTCGGCGGTCTTGCCTGCCTCCTGAATGTCGACGCCGTCGGCCTTCTGCATCACCTGCTCGCGCAGAAGATCGAGAATGGCCGAAGGGAACACGGTTTCACCCAGCATGACGAGATCGAGGGTCTTGATCAGAACCTCGCAGGAGATGGACTTGATCAGATAAGCGTCGGCGCCTGCCTGGAATGCGGCGAAGACCTCGGCAAGATCGTAATCGTCGACGAGCATCACCACGCGCGCTGCGGGCTGGTGCTCCTTGAGCAGCTGCACCTGCCGGCAGGTCTCCTGGTGATCGCGGGCGGCATCCATGATGAGCAGGAAGGCTCTGCCATCGGCCTCCCACCCTGCCAGGGCTTCCACCAGGTTGGATGAGAGCCCAACCGGGTCGTAAGCCGTTTCCGCGAGGATCCTCTTCAACCCTTCGCGAAGCAGCGTGTTGGGTTCGACGAGAAGTGTCGAGACCACATTCGCGTCTGCTGCTTGAGTCCGGGGCGGTTCCACGGAACGTGACAATTCGAGGTATCTAGGATAGGCAGCATCTCGCGCCAGTGACACAGCGGCAGTTTGAGGCGAACCATCCAGATCGTAGCTTTTGCGCATCGAAGGATGCCTTTCCGGTCTTGATTGCCTGTTGATGATGCAAACATTCCTGTAGGGAAATTAGCTTAAATTTCTAACTTAAACAACGCATTCCCATTCACTTCATTTTAAGATTTGTAAATTTCTCGCACTTTATTTAGTGTATATTTATATCATTACTAAAAATTGACACCAACAATGCCAGTTCAAGCTTTTCGCGGGAATTCCGGATCATCAGAGCCGCTCGGCCGAAAGGTCATATATGAACCTTTCATCATTTGAGTTACGAAGCTTGAGCGAGGACGGCGCAATCGTATTCCACACCTGAAGGACTGGAAACAAGCTTGCGGTACACTAAACAACATATCAATGCAGCGCATTTGCACCGGGCCATGAAATTCTATTTCAATCTAGTTTGTGACGACGAGATGATGATCGACGATGAAGGCGTTGAAGTTAGAGATATTGAACATGCGCGCGTTCAGGCCTTGAAGGCCATTGCAGAGCTGCGCCAGGAAGCAGACATGGATCTCGACGAGTGGTCCGGGTGGAGACTCGAGGTGATGAACGAAGCCGGCGAAATAATGTTCGCCCTCCACCTCAATCAAACCCTTCATTGAAAAAGAGCGGCACAAGCCGCTCTCTTTTGCCGATGTCGTACTGAACTTTCTCAGGCGTGCAGCAGCTGGGACTGGCGCCTTATAGAACCTTCATCAGGGATGCGCTTTGAGCGGGCATCCCCTCCCCTGTGGGGATCCAGGCTGGGTCCGATCCCTGGCTGGAAAGATGGTTGACGGCCCACATGGCCGCCTGCGTGCGGTTGGCCACCCTGATCTTGCGAAGAATCGCCTTGATGTGGACCTTCACCGTCGCCTCTGCGACATCGAGCTTGCGCGCGATGACCTTGTTGGGCGCGCCCTGCATCAGGCATTGAAGAATCTCGGCCTCGCGGATCGAGAGAGTCCTGATCACCGATTCTTTCGACTCGGCCGAGCGCTCAGGCTGCGGTCCGGGGATCGTGATGGGCGATATGTCCGTGCGGATTTCCCTCACCTCGCCGCCCATCGTCATCGCAGAAAGCAAGGCCGATGATGGGAAGACGATTTCACCCAGCATGACGAGGTCCAGGTACTTGACCAGGGCATCGCAGCCTGTCGTTGCCAGGCAATATCCGTCCGCCCCCGCCTGCAACACGGATTTCAACTCGTCGAAGTCGAAGCCATCGGCAAGGATGACCACATGGCCATCCGGGTGCTGCTTTTTCACATCCTCGACAATATCCTTGATCTCGCCGGGATAGAGATTGCTGTCGATTACGAAGAGGCAGGGAGAGCCATAGCTCGATAAACCGCTTGCGAAACGACTGGTCAAATCGTCAGGATGCACTTTGTATCGTGTACTCGACAGGATGTGCCGGAGCCCCTCGCGAAGCATGGAGTTCTTGCAGCCCAAAATCGTAGTGACCTGCAGCAAATTTGACATGTGGGGGAGCCTTTTCGCAAAGATTACCCCCAATTATACAGAGCGGCGGTTTGCGCACTACTGCAGCAAAAGGATTATCGAATACCGCTTAGGAGGTATAAATTGCGCCGTAGGAAGATTTAACCTTTCAGAGCCGTTCCAACTGATATCATTCGACTTTTATGAACGGCACAGCTTGTCGTAATCTTCTATCGTCGCGCGGCCTCTCCGACACCAGATTCCGCGAACGGGGCAATAACGTATAATCGACTCGACAGCGCGGATATTGCCTGAATGATGAGCGCATTCACAGCCCTTGAAAAGGCGCGTTGTTGAATACGCTCCCATATTCCAGATCGGCGAATTGTGAAATGGAGACGATCATGCGTGCGACATGGACCGTTCACACCGCTCTTTGTTCATCCCTCGCCGTTCTGGCTCTGCTCCCCGCGTCCCAATCCGTATTGGCGGAAACCTTTGTGGTCGATCCTGCAGCGAACGAGGCCGGCACCGGCACGAGCGCCGATCCGCTTCCGAGCATTCAGAAAGCGCTCGAACGCGCCATGCCCGGCGACACGATCCGCCTTGCTCCAGGGCGATACTTCCAGGATTTCAGAACCGTCAGGGATGGGCGCCTAGGCGAGGCCATCGTCATAGAGGGGCCCAAAGACGCCATCGTCTCCGGAGCCGGAGAGCCGCGCATCGTCCAGATCAATCATGATCATATCGAACTTCGCGGGTTCACGATCGATGGAAAGCATCGCGATGGCGACAGTGAGGATGCTTACAGGGATAAGCTTATCTATGCGGTTGGAACACGCGCAGGAGATGGGGTCACAGGCATTCGGATCATCGGGATGCACCTTAGGAATGCTGGCGGAGAATGCGTGAGATTGCGCTATCAGGCACAGCGCAACGAGGTCGCACATTCCACGATTCAGAATTGCGGCATCTACGATTTCGTCTATGACGGCGGCGGCAAGAATGGCGAGGGAATCTATATCGGTACCGCGCCGGAGCAGCTCGGCAGGAATGGAGTGCCGGATTCAGCCGTTGACCGTTCCAATGACAATTGGATCCATCACAACACGTTCGACACGCGCGGCAATGAATGCGTCGATATCAAGGAAGGCTCTTCCGGCAACATCGTCGAACACAATCGCTGCACGGGCCAGAAGGACAAGAACTCCGCCGGTCTCGACGCACGAGGCAACGGGAATACATTTCGCCACAACACGGTTTACAGAAATCGTGGCGCCGGAATCAGGCTCGGCGGCGACACGGAGCGGGATGGCATTCAAAACAGCGCTTACGCCAATACCCTGCGCGACAATGCGGTCGGGAGCCTGAAAATCCTGACCGGACCGCAAGGAAAGATTTGCGGGAACATCGTTGCCGGCAAGAGGACACAGGCGACGGGAAAGTTCGGCGAGAGGATCAATCCCCAGCAACCCTGCTAGAGTATCCGTATTGATCAAGCGGGTTTTGGGGACCAATTTCGCTGATCTCGCAAGAGCGCATTGGCCAAGATGATGAGTTTGCGCATGATCGCCGTCAGGGCGACTTTCGCCGGCTTTCCCGCCGCGAGCAGGGCCTGGTACTTGGCTTTCAAATCCGGGTTGAAGCGGGCCGCTACCAGCGCCGGCATGTACAGCGCCTGACGC